>NZ_JBHXFJ010000051.1:0-55918 GCF_042722465.1 Streptomyces sp. NPDC127098 | reverse complement strand
CCGGGGCCCTGGTGGAGGACCCGCTGGACCGCTCGTCAGAGGGCCAGGACCTGGCCGGGGATGATCAGGTTCGGGTCGTCGCCGATGACGGACTCGTTGGCGTCGTAGATCTCGCGCCAGGTGGTGTCGTGCGCCTCGGCGATGGCGGACAGGGTGTCGCCGGCCTCGACGGTGTACTCGGAGCCGTCGCTCTCGGCCTCGGCGGCCTGCGGGGCGACGTCCTCGACCGTCACCTCGGGCTCGGCCGGGGCGGCCGGCTCGGGCTCGGGGGCCGGCTCCTCGGCGGCACCGGAGCCGCTGGGGTCGATGGCGGGCGACTCGCCGCCCGAGGAGAGCCCGGCCTGGGGGCCGCACACGGGCCAGGCGCCCGGGCCCTGCATGGAGAGCAGCACCTCGGCGGCGGCGATCTGCTGGTCCTTGGTGGCCAGGTCGGCGCGCTCGGCGTACTGGGTGCCGCCCGCGGCCGCCCAGCTGGACTGCGAGAACTGGAGGCCACCGTAGTAGCCGTTGCCGGTGTTGATGGACCAGTCGCCGCCGGACTCGCACTGGGCGACGGCGTCCCAGGTGTCGACGGAGGCGGCGTTGGCGCCGGTGGCGCCCAGCACCGGGATGGCGACGGCCGCGCCGGTGACGCCGGCCGCGGCGGCTATGCGGGTCGGTCGCGACGGACGACGGTGACGGCCCTTGCCCCTGAACAGCATGACGTTCCTTCTCACCGACGCCTACGAGGTGAGCTGTCGGGTTCGGGCGCAGTGAGTTGCCCGGCCACGAGAAGCGTCCGCTCCCCGCGACTTCACCCCTAGCCGGTCGGGCCTCCGAAGGTCACGAAGGTCCGGCACGGCGGCCACGGCCAGGCCCTCCCGGGCCGGGGTCGTGGTGGGTCCCCCGCTCCTGCCTGCGGTGGTGCGCGATGGTGGTCCCCTAGGCCGGCGGCAGGACTCGGCGTTACGGCCTCGGCGCCCGGCGCGAAAACCGGGCGCAGGAAACTAAACACACCGCGCCTAACGGTTCAAGAACGATGAAGATCGCCCATCAGCGGCCACTTGACACGGAAGGGGACCAAGCTCCGCAGGTCACAAGGGAATCGGGCAGCTCGGGGCAGGCTGACACGCATGGGGCGAAAGAGACGATGGTCACATCAGAGGATCGTGTGACAGCAGCCCGGGGCGGGGCACCTCACCGGCCGGTGACGCTCAAGTTGCCCTGCGAACCGCCGAGAACATTGCCCGCATTGTCGCCATTGCCCGATTGGCTGGAGCGGTAGAGGTCGACCCAGCTGCCGGAGAGCCCGTTCTCTCCCGCGATGTCCAACAGCGAACGGCCCGAGCCACCCGCGCCGTTCGACGAGGAACCGGCCCCGGACGAGCCACCACCCCCGCCGGTCCGTGGCGCCTCGGTCGCCTCCGGGCTCGTCTCCACCTCCGGGGTCTCCTCGGGCCCCGCGGCCTCCACCGGGGCCCGCTCGGTGTCGCCCGGGCTCGGCACGTCCAGGTCCCGCAGCCGCTTCAAGAGCTCCCTGATGCGGCCCGTGTCGGAGTCCTCGACCTCCCCGGCCCGCTCGCCGGAACCACCCGACGCCCGCTCCCCGGCCGCCTCGTCGGTCGCCTCCTCCGTCGCGCCGCCGGTGGCCGGGTCCGTGGCCCGGTCCCGCTCCGCCGGCGTGGTGGGCGTCGTCGGGCTCCCGGACGCGTCGGGCAGCGTCGAGGGCTCCTCCCCCGGCGTCCCGGCCGAGTCCTCAGGACCGCCGAACTCCTCCTCGGCCTGCGCCTCCTCGGCCTCCTCCGCCCAGTCGACGTCATCGCCCTGGTCGTCCCTGAACTCCGGCCACAGCCCCGTCAACACCGCGCAGCCGGGGAACGCCTCCTGGCCACGGTCCGCGAGCATCCGCCCGGCCACCGTTATCTGCTGGAACCGGCTGGCCAGATCGGGACGCATCGCGAACTCGAGACCGCCGTACCGCTCCCAGTCGTCCAGCTCGATCTGGAGCCCGCCGTACCGGCCGTTGCCCTCGTTGGCACTCCACACCCCACCGCTCTCACACTCCGCGGCGGTGTCCCACGTCTCGTCACTCACGGCGTTCGCCGCCCCCGCGCTCATCAGCGGCAGGGCCAGCCCTGCGCCAGTGACCCCGGCGGCTACGACGAAGGCCGGAGCCTGTCGCGGACGACGATGACGACCAGTCCCGGAGCGCATCTGAAGGGCCTCCCAAAACGAACACTGATGCGGTTGAGGGGAACCTAGCTCCCCCTGCCTCACGATCACAAGCCGATCCCACAGAGATCACGCGCGGATCACATCACTGACACTCCGTCACCGGCCGACTTCGGCTCAGGGGAGAACTCCACCGGCAGCGCACGCAGCCCTCGCATGATCAAGCCGCCACGCCACCGCAACTCCGCCTCGTCCACCGCGATCCTGACGTCCGGCAGCCGCCGCAACAGCTCCCCCAGCGCCGCCCGCGCCTCGAGCCGGGCCAGCGGCGCCCCCAGGCAGTAGTGGATGCCGTGCCCGTACCCCAGATGCGGATTCCGCCGCCGCTCCAGATCGAGCCGGTCGGGATCGACAAACCGCGCCGGATCACGATCCGCCGCCGCCAACACCACCAGCACCGGCTCACCACGCGCCACCCGCTGCCCACCCAACGTCAGCGGCTCGTTCGCGAACCGCCACGTCGCCAGCTCCACCGGACCGTCATAGCGCAGCAGCTCCTCGACCGCCCTGGTCAGCGCCACCTCGTCACCCGCCGCCACCCAGGCCCGCGCCCGCGCCAACTGCTCCGGATGCCGCAACAACGCCAGCATCCCGTTCCCGATGAGATTCACCGTCGTCTCGAAACCGGCGAACAGCAGGATGAACGCCATCGCCGCCGCCTCCTCCTCCGACAGCTGCTCCCCGTGGTCCGACGCCCTGATCAGCCCCGAGATCAGGTCATCCCCGAGATCCCCCCGCTTCCGGTGGATCAACTCCCCCAGATAGCCGCGCATCCGCTTCACCGCACGCCCGACGCCACCCCGCTTCCCCGACGTGTGCAGCATCATCCCCGCCCACCGCCGGAAATCCTCCTGATCAGCCGCCGGCACCCCCAGCAGGTCACAGATCGCGTAGATCGGCAGCGGAAACGCGAACTCCCCGATCAGATCCGCCGAACCACGCCCCGCGAAACCATCCACCAACCGCCCGGTCAGCTCCCGCACCCGCGGCTCGAACTCCGCCACCCGACGCGGCGTGAACGCCGCCGACACCAACCGCCGCAACCGCGTGTGATCCGGCGGATCGATGTTCAACAGGTGCGTCATCACGTTCGCGCTCCGCTCGCCCGGGATACCCACCCGCCCCGTCGCGTGCTCGGCCGCACTGTGCCGCCCCGGGTTCTTGCTCAACCTGGGATCCGCCAGCGCCCGCCTGGCGTCCGCGTACCGCGTCACCAACCACGCCTCGACCCCGCTCGGCAACACCGCCCGGTGCACCGGCGCGTGCTCACGCAACCACGCGTACGCCGGATACGGATCGGCCGCGAACCCCCGGTCGAACAGCGCGGGACAGACCTCCTCAGCCACCGGCCGCCGCCACCGAACGGTCCGGGATCACCGCCGACACCCGGAAACCGCCACCATCCGTGGGCCCCGACACGAACCCACCACCCAACGCCACCACCCGCTCCCGCATACCCACCAGGCCGTTACCCCCACTCGGCAACCGCGCCCCACCCCCACCGGCCGCGCCACCCCCCGGCGGATCGTTCTGCACCAGCACCGCCACCTCCCCCTCCCGATGCGCCACCCGCACCCGCGCCACCGCACCGGCCGCGTGCTTGTGCACATTGGTCAACGCCTCCTGGATCACCCGGTACGCCGTCGACTCCACCTGCGCCGCATACCCCCGCGGCTCCCCCTCCACCGCGAGATCCACCGTCATCCCGGCCGCCCGCGACTGATCCACCAGCGCCGTCACCTCACCCAGCACCGGACCGCCGTCCTCCGCCGGCTCCCCCCGCTCACCACCGGCCACCGCCGCCAGCTCCGCCAACCGCGACGACGCCTCCGCCGTCGGCGTCGCACCCGACCCGCTCCGCAGCACCCCCAGCATCGTCCGCAGCTCCGTCAGCGCCTGCCGCCCCATGTCCCCGATCAACGACGCGTTCCGCGCCGCCTTCTCCGGATCCTTCACCGCCACCGCCTGCAACGCCGCCGCGTGCACCACCATCAGACTCACCCGGTGCGCCACCACGTCGTGCATCTCCCGCGCGATCCGCCGCCGCTCCTGCTCCCGCGCCCACACCGCACGCTCCTCGGCCCGCTCGGCCAGCAACGCCAACTCCCGCTCCAACCCGAACGCCCGATCCCGCAACGACTCCACAAGCCGCCGCCGCGCCCGCACATACAGGCCGAGCAACACCGGCGGCACCGCCGACACCACCCCGAAGATCCCGGCCACCAACGGCGGGAACCACACCGGCATCTCCTGCGCGCGCAGCCCCTGGTCCTGGTCCATCAGCAGGTAGAAGACGACACTGGTGCCGGTGCCCAGCATGGTGGCCAACATCGCGATCACCCGACGCGGCGCGTCCGTGGTCGCCAGGGTGTACAGACCCACCAGCGCGATGGTGGTACCGGGACAGGCCGGCAGTATCGAGATGGACACCAACACGACGGCCACCGGGTAACGGCGACGCAGCACCACCGAGGCGCTGGCCAACGCCAACGGCAGCACGACGAGCACCGCCGGCAACCCCGTCATCGCAGCGAAACTGAGCCCCCGCGCCAGCGCCTCCCCCACCGCCACCAGTGCGATCCCCACATCGACCGCCACACTGCGGCGCCGCGTCCACCACCACAGCCGAAACCCCCCGGCCACGGCGCCCTCCGCCCCCTGCACATTCATGGCGACCAGCCTAAGCGTCACGCCCGCCACCGCCCCTGGCCATTTCCCGTCCGGGGGGACGACGAGGTTGATCGACGGCGTCGCCTGAAGGGGCGATGGGCTGGCATAGTGTGGGGTGCCGGCCGGGCGGTGCGCGATCACGCGACTCGGCCCGATTCACCATCCCCTGTGGTGTAATTGGCAGCACTGCGGTTTTTGGTACCGTATGTCCAGGTTCGAGTCCTGGCGGGGGAGCCTCTTCCTTCTCGTTTCGCTTGCTCAGCGCTGCTGGCTCAACTGCCGCAGGCAGAGCTGCTCGTCGGCCCGCAGTTGCAGCACGAGCTGGTCATAGGGGCCGCGTTCCAGGGTGAACTCGTGCGTGAGGCGCTGGAGTTCGGGGAGTGCCCGCGCGTACTGGCCGGTGTCGAGCAGGGTCGACGCGTACTGCTTGCGCAGGCTGCGGACGATCGTCGAGCTCTCGCCGTAGCGGGCGGCCGCGAGTGGCAGGGTGCGGCTGAGGAGGTCGGCCACCTGGTGGTAGCGGCCGAGGGCCAGCAGGCGTTTGACCTCGTCGAGGGCCGTGCCGAGGTCGGGTTCCGTGGGGCGGCTCGGTGGCCAGGGGGCCATCGGGTGCCAGAAGGGGCGGGTCGGGTCCATCGGGATGGCCGGTGGGGCCGAGGGGCCCGGCTGGGGCAGCAGCGGGGCGAGGACGGTGAAGACCTGGCCGGTGTCGGTGGGCCTGTCCGCCGGGTCCTTGGCGAGGAGTTGGTGGACGAGGCCGGCGAGCCGCGGTGGCGCGTCGGGCCGCAGCCGCTGCACCGGGATCGGCTCCTCGTGCAGTTTCTTGTAGAGCAGTCCGGCGGCGTTGGGCGCGGTGAACGGGGCCTGGCCGGTGAGGAGTTCGTAGCCGATGGCGCCGAGTGCGTAGAGGTCGGCGGCGGGGCCGACGGGTGGGTCGCCGACGGCCTGTTCCGGGGCCATGTAGACGGGTGTGCCGACCATGGCGCCGGTGCGGGTGAGGCGGGTGTCCTCGCCGTCGCCGCGGACGGCCGCGACGCCGAGGTCGAGGATGGTGGCGCGGCCGTCGGGGCGGATCATGATGTTGCTGGGCTTGAGGTCGCGGTGGACGATGGCGACGGCGTGGACGGCGGCGAGGGCCGAGCAGAGCTGGGCGAGGACGGCGACGGCCCAGGGCCAGGGGTAGGGGTCGTGTTCGGCGAGGTGGTCGGCGAGGTCGGAGCCCTCGATGAGCTGCATGATCAGGAAGAGTTCGTCGCCGTCGCGGCCGGCGTCGTGGATGGCGACGAGTCCTGGGTGGTCGACGCGGGCGGTGGCGCGGCACTCGCGGAGGAAGCGGCGGCGTAGTTCGTCGGGGTCGGTGGTGCCGGAGAGGGAGGCGAGGCGGTCGGCGTGCAGGAGTTTGACGGCGACCCGGCGGCCGCCGAGGGCGACGTCGCGTCCTGACCAGACCTCGCCCATGCCGCCCTTGCCGAGGGGTTCGGTGAGTTCGTAGCGTCCGGCGAGGAGTCGGCCGCCGGTCATGGACGGTCCTGGCGGGGGTCCTGTTGGGCGCGGCGCAGGTACTCGCCGAGTTCGTCGAGTTCGGAGGCGACCTGGCGCATGCGGGGCGAGGTTCTGGGTTCGACGGGCGCGGGCACGGGGGGTGCGACCACGGGTGCGGGTGCGATCACGGGTGCGATCACGGGTGCGATCACGGGTGCGGGTGCCGGGGGGTAGCCGTAGCCGGTGGGGTGGTAGGGGGCCGGGGGTGGTGCGACGGGGTACGCGGGTCCGGTGGGGCGCGGGAAGCGGTCGGCGAGGACGGCGTGGAGGGTGGCGCCGATGAAGTAGGCGACGAGGTAGAAGCCGACGAGGGCGCTGAGGCCGTCGTCGGCGTCGTCCGGGATGTAGGCGACGAGGATGATCTCGGCGGCGGTGAGGGCGCAGAAGAGGCCGAAGACGGCCCAGTCCTGGTTGCGGCGGCGGATGATCGCGAAGCGGAGCGAGGGCACCCAGGCGAGCAGCCCGAGGGAGAGGGTCGGGATCAGGGCGAACGCGACCCGTACGGCGATGGCCGTGGCGCCGGGTCCGGTGGACCGTGGTGGCACGGGTGGCGGGCCGTACATCGTCACTCCCCCCTCGGCAGCTGCGGGCAGGATCATATAACCCGCTGGTCACATCTGGCGGTTAGTCTCCGGGCGGCAGTGTGCCCTCGGTGAGGCCGTCGATGGTGCCCTGGGTGAGCCGTCGGCCGAGTTCGCCGGCGCGGCGCAGCGCGGTCTCGAACGCGGCGAGTTCGGCGAAGCGGCGGCCGTAGCGGCGTTGGGTGGCGAGGGGGAGTCTGGGGACTCGGAGTCGGCGGATGTCGACCCGGGTGGCGCTGGAGGCGTAGCTGCTGGCCTGTCGGGTGTTGGCGGTGCCGCGCAGGAAGCCGGCGAGGAACCAGGGGTTGAGGGCTTCGGGGTCGGGGCGGAGCAGTCCGGTGTGTCGGTCGGGGACGGTGCCGCCCTCGTCGTCGCCGACGACTCGGGTCTGGCGTTCGCCGTCGACGAGGGGGACGAGGACGTCGCCCGGTCTGGCGGGTGGCGGTGGGTCGCCGGCCGCGGTGGTGAGGTGGAGTTCGAGGGCGCCGGCGCGGGCGAGTTCGCCGATGGTGACGGTGGACCAGTGGGGTCCGGGTGCGGCGGCGGTGGCGGGCGGCGTGCCGGGGGCGAGGTCCTGGCCGCGCCGCAGGGTGGCGGTGAGCTCGCGGTGCAGGGCGGCGAGTGCGGCCGTGCCACTGGTCTGGGCGGGTGGCGGCAGGTGGCGGGCGGGGGCGAGGTCGACCTCGTCGTCGAGGAGGTCGATGACGGGCAGGGCGCGGTGCACGCCGGGGCGCTCCGGCAGGTCGCCGGCGCGGTCGAAGTCGTGCCAGGCGTCGAGCACGGTGTGGCGCAGGGCGGGCCAGTCGAGGCCGGTGCGGCCGTGGGCGCGGTGAGCGGTGGCGGTGTCGACGACCAGCAGTCGGGGGTTGGGGGTGGCGCCGGCTTCGGTGTCGGGCCTGCGCAGTACCCACAGATGGAGTGGGAGGGCGTGTGGTGGGGCGGCGCCGGCGGGCAGCGCGATGACGGCGCGGAGCGCGCCGCGGCGGAGGAGGGTGGCGCGGACGCGGCGGCCGGTGCGGCGGGAGGCGGCGGCCGGTGGCATGAGCAGGACGGCGGTGCCGCCGGGCCTGAGTTTGGCCAGGGCGTGTTGGACCCAGGCGAGTTCGGACTCGGCGCGGGCGGGCAGGCCGTACTCCCAGCGGGGGTCGTAGGTGAGTTCGTCGTGGCCCCAGTGGCGCTCGTTGAACGGTGGGTGGCAGAGCACGGCGTCGACGGAGAGGCGGGGGAAGGCGTCGGCGAGGAGGCTGTCGCCGGCCCTGATGTGGACGGTCGCGGTGCCGCGCAGGGCGAGGCGGAGGCCGCCGAGGCGGGCGAGGGCGTGGTCGGTCTCCTGGCCGTAGAGCTCGACGGGCCAGCTGCCGTCGGCGTGGGCGCGGGCGGCGGCCAGCAGGGTGCAGGGTCCGCAGGCGGGGTCGAGCACGGAGTCGGCCGGTCCCGCGATGGCCGCCATCAGGGCGGCGGTCTCGGGTGGGGTGAGGGTGAGCTGGCGGGCGGCGGCGTCGAGGTGGCGGCCGAGGAGGAACTCGTAGGCGCCGGCGGGGCCGAGTTCGGCGGCGAGGGTGGCGGTGGCCGCGGCGAACGGGCCGGCCTCGGGCGGGGCGCTGGCGCCGCGTGCCAGCAGTTGTTCGCCGGCCCGGCCGAGTGCGTCGGAGGGTCCTTCCCGGTCCGACTCGACGAGCTGCCACAGCCGCTCCCTGACGGGGACCTCGGCGAGCTTGCCCTGGTCGCGGAGCCAGCGCTCGATCTCGGGGAGCGAGAAGGTGGGGCTGGTCTCGGTGCCGCCGACCGGGCGCGGGAAGTTCTCGTACCGGCGGCGCCAGTTGCTCACCGCGGCGCGTCCGACTCCCGCGAGTCTCGCGATCCCCGCGGCGGTGACCTCGCTGTTCTCCCCCACCTGTCGCTCTCCCATCGGTCCCCTGGCCGTTTCCCCGACCTTACCGAGCCTCGGGGTCCACATCGAGTTTTTCGTCGCGATGCACCGTCCGCCAATTCGCCTGTTGACTCGATTCACAAGCCATGGTCTGATTCTCGCACCGGCCCACAGGGCCTGGTGGGGCGACCGGCACCGGTGAGGGGTTCCGGTGCCGGCGCCTCGCCGGCGGGGCTGAGCCATGCGGCGCTGTGCGCCGGACGGCCGCGTCCGAAGCGGTTCACACGCGCGGTGCTCCGCGCCCTCCGTACCGAGCGGAACGGGCGCGGAGCGAGCGCGTCCCGCGTCGTGACGGCCACGCACCCGCCGCGTACGGCACGGCACGCAGGGCGAGACATGCCTGGGGATCCGGGCCGCACGCCCCCGGCGCGGTGCGCCGGACGGTAGCGGCCCGCAGGGCCGCACCGGCCCACCGGAACGGGGCACGCGACGCTCAACCGCACAAGCGCACGGCACCGGGCAGCCGCAGCCGCAAGAGCAGCGGGCGGGGCCGCGGCGCTCGGCCGTCTACTCCGGCGCTACGCGCCGGGGGTGGGCGGCGATGCCTCGGATCACGCCGAGGTCGAGGAGGTCCTGCGGGCGGAGGCGGAGTTCGTTGGCGGTGAGCTCGGCGGCGGCCGGACCGCGTTTGAGGATGGCGGCCGCCGCCTCGGGGTTGATGACGGCGAAGTAGCTGTCGGGCGTGGCCCAGGTGTTGCCCGGCGCGGCCAGCGCCAGCGCCCCGCCGGAGCCGCCCTCGCCGATCAGCAGGGAGGTCACCGGCACCGGGGAGGTCGCGACGGCCGCGAAGAGGTCGGCGATGGCGGGGCCGGCGCCGGCGCGTTCGGCCGCCGCGTCGTTGGCGGCGCCCGGCGTGTCGACGAGGGTGAGGACCGGGATGCCGAGCCGGCCGGCGAGGCGGATCAGGCGGGTCGCGGTGCGGTAGCCGGCCGGCGTGGTCCTGGTGCCGCACTGGGCCGCGTAGGCGATGGTCCGGCCGGCGCGCCGGCCGAAGCCGGCCAGCAGGCCGGGGTCCACGCCTCCGCAGCGGTCCCCGCTGATGGGGGCGCGGGTCTCGAAGTACGCCTCCAGGTACCGCGGCGCGCGCGGGCGCGTCGCGGCGCGCGCGCCCTGGACGGCGGCCCAACCCGTCGCGGGCGGCACGGCGGCGCCGAGCGCCGCGGGGGGCTCCGCCGGCTCCGCCGAGGGGGAGGTGAGCAGGGCCAGGTAGCGGCCGAGCGTGCCGGCCAGTTCGTCGGGTGCGACGATCGCGTCCAGGTGACCGGCGGCCAGCTGCGCCTCGGCGGTGTACGCCGCCGGGTCGGCGTCCGCCGGCCGCACCCGGGACCCGGCGAAGCCGATCTGTGCGCCCGGCAGCCCGAGGATCACGTCGGCGCCGGCGCCCAGCGTGGCCCAGCCGCCGCCCGTGGTCGGGTCCCTGGCCACCGCGAGCTGCGCCAGGCCGGCCGCCCTGGTGAGCGCCGACTCGTGGGCCACCCGCTGGAGTTGGGCCAGTGCCCGCATGCCCTCCTGCATCCGGCTGCCGCCGGTGGCGATCAACGAGACGACCGGCAGCCGCCGTTCCCTGGCCGCCGCGTGCGCGGCGGCGAGCCGGTCGCCGGTGCGCTGGCCGAGCGAGCCGCCGAGGAAGCCGAACTCGAAGGAGACGGCGACCGCCTCGCGGCCGCCGATCCGCGCGATCCCGCAGACCACCGACTCGGTCTCGCCGGTCGCGGCCGTCGCCCGTGCCCTGGCCTCGTCGTAGCCGGGCCAGCCGAGCGGTCCTTCGGGCGACGCCGGGGGCCCTTCGGGTACCGGCAGCTCCTGGAAGCTCTCCGCGACGGCCGCCAGCGCGGCCCTGGCCGTCAGCCGCTCAGCCATGGGACCCGAGGGCGCGCTTCATGATCTTGCCCATCTCGTTGCGCGGCAGGCTGTCCATGAACCGCACGGTACGTGGTCGTTTGTGCGGGGCCAGTTCGCGCGCCACGTGGTCGGCGAGCGCGTCGGCGGTCGGCGGTGCGGCGGGGTCGGCCGGCACCACCCAGGCGACGATCCGCTCCCCGAGGTCCGGGTCGCTCTCGCCGGTGACGGCCGCCTCCCGCACCCCCGGGTGGTCGAGGAGGGCGTTCTCGACCTCGCCCGCGCCGATCTTGTAGCCGCCGCTCTTGATCAGGTCGGTGGCCCGTCGTCCCACGATCCGCACCGCGCCGTCCGGCTCGCGGGCCGCCAGGTCGCCGGTGCGGAACCAGCCGCCGGGCGCGAACGCGGCGGCCGTGGCGTCGGGCCGGTTCAGGTAGCCGGTGAACAGGCTGGGGCCGCGCAGCTGGATCTCGCCGACGGTCTCGCCGTCCCACGCGTCGAGCTCCGCGCCCGCCTCGTCCACGAGCCGCAGCTCCATGCCGCGCAGCGGCAGCCCGACCGTGCCGGTGCGCGGCGGCCCGTCGACCGGGACGGCGGTGGTGATCAGCGTCTCGGTCATGCCGTACCGCTCGATCACGGGCCGGCCGGCGGCCGCCGCGATCCGCCGGTGGTCGGGCAGCGGCAGCGCCGCGGAGCCCGAGACCAGCAGCCGCGCCCCGGCCAGCGCCTTGGCCAGCGGCTCGTCGCCGGCCGCCAGGGCCTCCGCGATGCGGTGGTACATGGTGGGCACCCCGAACAGCACGGTGCCGCCGGCGGTCAGCTCGCGGGCCACGCCCTCGGTGTCGAACCGGCCGAGGTGGCGCAGGGCGCCGCCGCGCCGCAGCGGGCCGAGGACGCCGAGGATGAGACCGTGCACGTGGAACAGCGGCAGGGCGTGCACCAGCACGTCGTCCTCGGTCCAGCGCCACGCCTCGGCGAGGCCGTCCAGGGTGGCGGCGACCGCGCGGCGCGGCAGCACCGCGCCCTTGGGCGGCCCGGTGGTGCCGGAGGTGTAGACGATCAGCGCGGGCGCCTCGTCGTCGGTCGGCTCGGCCGGCGGCGCCACGGGCGGCGCCGCCAGGTCGACGGCGTGCCGCGGCAACGCGGCGAGCGGCGCCGGGAGTTCGACGCCGGGCGCGGTGAGCACCAGCTCGGGGGCGCAGTCCGCGACGATGTGGGCCAGCTCGCGTTCGCCGCTCTTGGGGTTGAGCGGCACGGCCTCGACGCCGGCGAGCAGCGCCGCGACCACGCCCACCGCGGTCTCGGCGGTGGACGTGGCCCAGACGGCGATCCTGCGATGTCCCGCCAGCTCGGCGGCCAGCGCGCCGGCCGCGCCGGCCACGTGGGCGTAGGAGAGGTCGGGTCCCGTGCCGAAGCGCAGCGCCGGGCGGTCGGGTCCCGCGGCCAGGGCGGGGAACAGCGACGGCATGTGGGGTGTCTCCCTTGTCCTTGGGATCGGGTCCTTGTGGGGTGGTCAGACGAGTTCGGGGATGGCCACGAAGGCGAGCCAGACGACGGGCGGCACGGCGGCCACGATCACCCCGCCGTAGACCATCAGCTGCCGGAAGAAGCGGTCGCGGTCGACGTCGGGGGCGGCGGCCAGCACCAGCGCGCCGTTGGTGGAGAAGGGGCTGACGTCCACCACGGTGGCCGAGACGGCGAGCGCGGCGATCATGCCGGCCGCGCCGATCTCCCCCTGGAGCAGGAACGGCACGGCGAGCGGGATCAGCGCGCCCATGATGCCGACGGAGGACGCGAACGCCGAGACGATGGCGCCGATGTAGCAGATCAGGACGGCGGCGAGCAGCGGGACGCCGATGTCGCCGACCGCGTTGCCGGCGTACTCGATGGTGCCCATGGCCTCCAGCACCCCGACGTAGGTGAGCACGCCGCAGATCAGCAGCACGGTGGGCCAGGCGATCTGGGTCACGGCCTGCCGGCCGACGGCCGGCCAGGCCACGTTGAGCAGCACGGCGAGGGTGATCGCGGACAGTCCCGCGTCGAGTTCGAAGACCAGCACGGCGACGACCAGGGCCACCAGCGCGACCAGGGTGGCGGACTTGGCCGGGTCGAGGCGGGCGGCCTCCCGGTCGCGTTCGTCGTCGGCCGCGGCGGCGCCGGTGAGCCTCAGGCCGCCGAACAGGACGAAGACGACGCCGGCGATGAGGACGTTGACGACGAGGCTGGCGAAGAACAGGCCGAGTTCGCTGCCGGGCAGCCCCTCGCGGTCGACGATGCCGTTGACGATGGTGCCGTAGATGCTGATCGGCGAGAAGCCGCCGCCCTGGGCGCCGTGCACCACCATGGCGCCCATCAGCAGCGGGCTGATGGCGTAGCGGGCGGCGAAGCTGAGCGCGATGGGCGCGACGATGGCGACGGCGGCCGGGGAGAGCGCGCCGATGCCGGTGAGGATCGCGGTGATCGCGAACATCACCCAGGGGATCAGCGATATTCGGCCGCGGACGAGGCGGATCGCGGCGTGCACCACCCAGTCGGTGGTGCCGTTGGCGCGGGCGATGGCGAACAGGTAGGTCACGCCGACCAGCACCACGAACAGGTCGCCGGGGAAGCCGGCGAAGATGCCGTCGGTGTCGAGGTCGGCGACGAGTTCCCCGACGCCGAAGGCGGCGGCGAAGGAGAGCACGCCCATGTTGATCGAGCGGGTCGTGGCGATCACGAAGACCACGACCAGGACGAGGATGGAGATGAGTTCGGGGGACAACGGGGGCTCCTCCCCTTCAGCTGCGGCCGCCATTGGCCGAGTGGCTGAACCACAGTGGAGCGGCTGGAAAGCACCGTCAAGGCTCTCGACGAAATTGGTCCAGCCACTTGGCCTCTCGGCGCGGTCGGCCCGGTGCTACCCTGCGATTCAGCCGGTGGGAGGGGCCAGCGATGTCCGAGGCACTACGGCCGATGTCCAGGCCGCGTCTGTACGAGCAGGTCGTCGACCGGCTCCGGAGCTACGTCGGCGAGGCCGGCCTGGCGGCCGGGGACCGGCTGCCGGCGGAGCGTGACCTCGCGCAGCGGCTCGGGGTGAGCCGGGCGTCGGTCAGACAGGCGATCGTGGTGCTTGAGGTGCAGGGCCTGGTCGAGGTCAGGCACGGCGGCGGCACCTACCTGCGGCGGGACAGCCTGGACGCCGAGCCGGTGGAGCGCCTCGTCGAGCGCCGGCGCCGGCTGCCGGACGTGCTGGAGGCGCGGGAGGCGCTGGAGACCAAGCTGGCGGAGCTGGCCGCCGAGCGGCGCACGGCCGAGGACCTGGCGGCGCTGCGGGCGGCGCTCGCCCACATGTCCGAGGAGATCGGCGCGGGCGGGGACGGCGTGGAGGGCGACCGCCGCTTCCACGCGGCGGTCACGGCGGCGGCGCACAGCGGGCTGCTGGCCGAGTTCATGCGGTCCATAGCGGAGCAGATCGCGGAGAGCCGCACCGAGTCCCTGCGCCAACCGGGCCGGCCGGCCCGCTCGTTGGCCCAGCACCGGGCGATCCTGGAGGCGATCGAGTCCGGCCACCCCAAGGCGGCGGCCAGCGCCATGCGCCGCCACGTCCGCACCGTGGCGAAGGTCCGCCTCCTCACCTGGGAACCGGACCCGCCTGCCGGCGTACCGGTCCGAAGGACCGACGCCCCGGAACGGTAGTTCACGTCGGACGCCAATCGCCGGGCGGCCGCGGCCGGCCTGCGGCCCACCGGCCCGAAGGAACAGCTGGCCGGCGGCACCGCACGGTTCGACGGGCCACAGCCGCCGGGGCGCCAAGCGACCCGGGCCTGCGCCCCCATCGGTCCGAAGGACCGATGCCCGGAACGGTTGGGGACGGACGCAGGCCACCCCACCGGTCCGAAGGACCGTCGATCCGGCACCGGGCGCACGGCCGGCGGCGGCCCGGATGCGCACTCGGCCGCAGGGCCCTGAGCTGCCCAGCGACCGGGCCTGCCGGCAGGGGGCGCCCACGGCCCGACTCGTGGCGCTCGGCGGGCAGCCGCAACGGTCGCGCCCGCCGCGCGCGAGCGCGCAAGGCCCGGCCGGCCGACGGCCCCTTCGGACCGGCGGCCGGCAGGCCGAGCGGGCTCGTGGCACTCGGCGACGCCCACGTCGTCAGACGGTCGGCGGCCAGCCGCACGGGTCCCCTTCGGCTCCGCCCGCCGCGCGCGAGCGCGCAAGGCCCGGCCGGCCGACGGCCCCTTCGGACCGGCGGCCGGCAGGCCGAACTGGCTACTTCCGGAGGAACCACGTCGAGAGGGCGCGCCAGCGGCCCGGTTGGCCGCGGCGGGGGTCGCCGGGGGGCGGCGGGGGCGCGGTCGGGTCGACGGCGGCGCCGGGGACCGGCATGAAGGCCGGCGGTTCGGCCGTGGTGTCGGCCGGCACGCGGGTCGGCGACATCAGCGGCAGCTCGACCGGCATCCGGACCACGTAGCTCGGGCCCCACGCCAGGTCGCGCTCGTCGATCGCGAGCCGCAGCGCCGGCAGCCGGTGCAGCAGCCGCCGGACCGCGCAGTCCACGATCAGCGTGCCGAGTTCCTGCGACGGGCAGGCGTGCGGTCCCGCGCCCCACGCCAGGTGGGCCCGGCTGGCGCGCAGCGCCTCCTCCTCCACCGGCCGCACCGCCGGGTCGAGTCCGGAGGCGGCCATCGAGACGATCACCAGGTCGCCGGCGCCGATCTCGTACTGCCCCAACGTGGTGGGGCCGGTAGCCCAGTTCATGAAGACGTTGTGGACCGGCGGGTCGTCCCACAGCACGCGGTTGGCCGCCTCGGCCACGGTGACGACGCCGGACTCCACGTCGCCGCGCAGCCGGTCGTCCGTGACCAGCCGCAGCAGCGTGCTCGCGATCCACGCCGAGGTGGGGCCAAGACCGCCCTGGAGCAGCACCCGCACCTGGTCGGCGACCTCGTCGGGGTCGAAGACGCCGGTGCCGTACTGCGCGATCAGCCAGGAGGTCAGGTCGGCGCCCGGCGCCTTCAGCTTCTCCTCGACCTGCTCCCGCATCAGCTCGTCCAGGCGCCGCGCGGCGGCGGCCGCGCCGGGGCCCGCCTGGACGATCTCGAGCACGGTCTGGGAGACGGCGGTCGCCCGCTCCTCCGGCAGGCCGAGCAGGCCCATCATCACCAGCATCGGCAGCGGCTGCGCGTACCAGTTGACGACGTCGACGGGCCCGAAGGCCGGGAACGCGTCGATCAACTGGTCGGCGAGGTGGTCGACATAGCCCCGCGTGTGCTCGGGGTGCAGCCCGGCGAGCGCCTGCTCGACCGGCGCCCGCAGCCGCCGGTGCTCGACGCCGTCGGCGGAGAACATGTTGCGGCGGCGCTCGGTCTGCTGCACGAGCGGGTGGTCGGGCACCCGGCCCTCGACCTGGTCGCGCCACCAGCGGGAGTCGTGCGTGTACACGCCCGACCGGTTGTTGAGGACCTCGACCTGTTCGCGGTGGCCCAGCACGAGCCAGCCCTGGAAGCCACCGCGCTCGTCCACCTCGACCGGCACCACCGGCCCGTACTTCTCTCTCAGGTTCCGGTAGAAGCCGACCGGGTCGTTGTCGAACTCGGGCCCGTACATGGGGACATGGCTGGCCGGAGCGCCGGCGCGCGGCGGCCAGGGGGTGCCGTCGGGCATCAGCGGGGCTGGGGAGGTCATGGAACTCCGAACGGTGATGGACAGTGCGTCACGGGTCGGTAGGTGATCGTATTACCTCAACTCCCTTGTGAGGGGGCCGATTCGGCCTTCCTCACCCACTCTCCCCGCCCGCCGCTCAGGAACCGGGGATGGTGGTCAGGAACTCCCCGGTCCACGCCAGCAGTTCACGCCCGGCCAGCGGCTTTCCGCCGATCCGCGCCGTGGTCGGCCGCGGCACCAGCACCTGGCGGGTGGCCCGCTTGACGACGGAGCCCGGGTAGACCCGGTTCAGCCGCAGCTCCTGCGACTCCCGCAACTCGACCGGGGAGAACCGGATCCGGCTGCCCTGAAGCGTGATGTCCGTCACGCCGCAGGAGCGGGCCAGCATCCGCAGACCGGCCACCAGCAGCAGGTTCTCGGTCGCCTCCGGCAACGGCCCGTACCGGTCGGTCAACTCCTCCCTGACGGCCCGGATGTCCTCCTCCGTGTTGGCCGCCGCGATCGACCGGTACGCCTGGAGCCGCAGCCGCTCGCCCGGCGCGTAGTCGTGCGGCACGTGCGCGTCCACGGGCAGCTCGATCTTCACCTCGAGCAGCTCCTCGGCCGGCTCGGCCGCCCCTCCGGCCTCCAGCGTCGCCCGGTAGTCGGCCACCGCCTCGCCGACCATCCGCACGTACAGGTCGAAGCCGACGCCCGCGATGTGCCCGGACTGCTCGCCGCCCAGCAGGTTGCCCGCGCCGCGGATCTCCAGGTCCTTCATCGCCACGTACATGCCGGCGCCCATCTCGGTGTGCTGGGCGATGGTGGCGAGCCGCTCGTGCGCGGTCTCCGTCAGCGGCTTCTCCGGCGGGTAGAGGAAGTACGCGTAGCCGCGCTCCCTGCCCCGGCCGACCCGGCCGCGCAGCTGGTGGAGTTGGGAGAGGCCGAAGGTGTCGCCGCGCTCCACGATCAGGGTGTTGGCGTTGGAGATGTCGATGCCGGACTCGACGATCGTCGTCGACACCAGCACGTCGAACTTCTTCTCCCAGAAGTCCACCACCACCTGCTCGAGCGCCGACTCGCCCATCTGCCCGTGGGCGGTGGCGATCCGCGCCTCGGGCACGATGGCGCGCAGCCTGGCGGCCACCCGGTCGATGGACTCCACCCGGTTGTGGATGTAGAACACCTGGCCCTCGCGCAGCAGTTCGCGCCGGATCGCGGCGCCGATCTGCCGCTCCTCGTAGGCGCCGACGAACGTCAGCACCGGGTGGCGCTCCTCGGGCGGCGTGGTGATGGTGGACATCTCGCGGATGCCCGTCACGGCCATCTCCAGCGTGCGCGGGATCGGCGTGGCGGACATCGTCAGCACGTCCACGTTGGCCCGCAGCTTCTTCAGCTGCTCCTTGTGCTCGACGCCGAACCGCTGCTCCTCGTCGACGATCACCAGGCCGAGGTCCTTGAACTTCACCTCGGACGAGAACAGTCGGTGGGTGCCGATGACGACGTCGACCGAGCCGTCGCGCAGCCCCTCGAGCACCGCCCTGGCCTCCGTGTCGGTCTGGAAGCGGGAGAGCGGGCGCACGTTGACCGGAAACTGCGCATAGCGCTCCGAGAACGTGCCGAAGTGCTGCTGCACCAGCAGCGTGGTCGGCACCAGCACCGCCACCTGCTTGCCGTCCTGCACGGCCTTGAACGCGGCGCGCACCGCGATCTCGGTCTTGCCGTAGCCGACGTCGCCACAGATCAGCCGGTCCATCGGGACGGACTTCTCCATGTCGTCCTTGACCTCGCCGATGGTGGTCAGCTGGTCGGGCGTCTCGGCGTAGGGGAACGCGTCCTCCAGCTCCCGCTGCCACGGCGTGTCGGGGCCGAAGGCGTGCCCGGGGGCCGCCATCCGCGCCGAGTAGAGCTTGATCAGGTCGGCGGCGATCTCCTTGACGGCCTTGCGGGCCCGTGCCTTGGTCTTGGTCCAGTCGGCGCCGCCGAGCCGGTGCAGGGACGGCGCCTCGCCGCCCACGTACTTGGTGACGAGGTCGAGCTGGTCGGTCGGCACGAACAGCCGGTCGCCGGGCTGGCCGCGCTTGGCCGGCGCGTACTCGACCAGCAGGTACTCGCGGGTCGCCCCCTGCACGGTGCGCTGCACCATCTCGACGTAGCGGCCCACGCCGTGTTGCTCGTGCACGATGTAGTCGCCGGCGGTCAGCGTCAGCGGGTCGAGCGTCTTGCGGCGGCGGGCCGGCATCCGGGTACCGTCGCGGCCCGCCGTCTTCTGCCCGGTGAGGTCGGTCTCGGTGAGCACCGCGAGACGCAACCCGGGCGCCAGGAAGCCGTGCTCGACCGCCCCGCAGGAGACCTGGACCACGGACGGCGCCGGCTCCTCCGTCAGCGCCGGCACCAGCCGGGCCGCGATGCCCTCGCCGCCCAGCACCTCGACGGTGCGGCTGGCCGGGCCCTGCCCCTCGGTGAGGTAGACCACCCGCCAGCCGTCGGCCAGCCAGCCCTTGGTGTCGGCCAGGGCGCGCGCCGTGTCGCCCCGGTAGCTCTCGGCGGCCCGCAGGCCGAGCCGCAGCACGTCGTCGCCCTCGGCGAGGGACTCGTCGCCCGACGCCTGCGAGAACGGCGAGACCGACCACCAGGGCATGTCGAGCTCGGCGGCGCGCTCCCGCACCTCGGCGAGGCCGCGCAGCGAGGCGGCGCCGACGTCGATGGGCGCCTCGCCGGTGTCGGACATGGCGGCGGCCGCCCAGGACGCCTGGAGGAACTCCTGGCTGGTGGCGACCAGGTCGGCGGCCCTGGTCCTGACCCGCTCCGGGTCGCAGACCACGGTCATCGCGCCGGCCGGCAGCACGTCGATCAGCAGCTCCATGTCGTCGACGAGGACGGGCGCCAGCGACTCCATGCCGTCGACCGCGATGCCCTCGGCGATCTTCCCGAGCAGCTCGTCGAGCTCGGGGTGCTCACGTGCCAGCTGGGCGGCGCGCTCCCGCACCTCCGCCGTGAGCAGCAGCTCACGGCACGGGGGCGCCCACAGGCCGTGCTCGGCGACCTCCAGGGACCGCTGGTCGGCGACCTTGAAGTAGCGGATCTCCTCGACGTCGTCGCCCCAGAACTCCACCCGCAGCGGGTGCTCCTCGGTGGGCGGGAACACGTCGAGGATGCCGCCGCGCACCGCGAACTCGCCGCGCTTCTCGACCAGCTCGACCCGGGAGTAGGCGGCGGCCGCCAGCGCCTCGGTGACCTGGCCGAGGTCGGCGGTGACGCCGGCCCGCAGGCTCACCGGCTCCAGGTCGCCGAGCCCCTTGACCTGCGGCTGCAGCACGGCGCGGATCGGGGCCACGACCACGGAGACCGGGCCGGTGCCCGGGTCGTCGGCGCGCGGGTGCGCGAGCCGGCGCAGCACGGCGAGCCGCCGGCCGACGGTGTCGGCGCGCGGCGAGAGCCGCTCGTGCGGCAGGGTCTCCCAGGCCGGGAACTCCACGACGGCGTCGGGCGCGGGCAGCAGCGAGCGCAGTGCGGCGGCCAGGTCCTCGGCCTCGCGGCCGGTCGCCGTCACCGCCAGCACGGTGCGCCCCGCGCCGGCCAGCGCCGCGACGGCGAGCGGCCGCGCCGCGGGCGGGCCGACCAGGTCCACGTGCCGCCGCCGCCCGTCGGCGGCGGCGGCGACCGCCTCGTCGAGGGCGGGGTCATGACGTACGGCGTCGAGCAGACCGGCAAGAGACATCAGGCACGCTTCCGTATCCGCGACCAAGCCACGGCTTGGCATCCAGTGGGCTGAGCTCCCTCGCGTGCCACGCGCACGCGGGCACCACGAAGGCCCCGACACGGATCCTCCGGCCGGGTCCACCCGACGGGCCCCACGGCGCCGCCGGACAAACCTCAAGAGTACGCGCCCACCACGGTGACGCTGGCGCGCGGCCAAGCCACGCCGGCCGCTGGCCGGCCGCCCGCCGAGCCCCGGCGCGGCCGCGCCGGCGGTGGCTCCGCACGCGCGCCGGAAAGCCACACCCGGCCGCAGGCCGGAGCGGCGACCGGCCACGCGACCGGCACGCGCCGCAGGCGCCGAGGCGACCCGCCGGCCGGCACGGAGGGCGTGGCCGGCACGGCCACATCTCTCCCCCGGGGTCCGGCCGCTGCCCTTACCCGGCGCCCCGGCGCGCCACCACCGGCCGAAGGCCGGGGCCGTACCGCCGCGCGGCGACGCGGCTCGCGGCGGCCGCGCCGCGGCCGCCCCGCTGCGCCCCCGCAGGGACACCGTTTCGGCACATCCTCCAGGCAACCTCCACCGCACACCCCGCCCCCACTGGTCGACGGTTCAACTACGTTCGGTGGCCCCTCGCCGCTCACCCACCGGAGGTACACCCCCCATGGCCGGAGGCTGGCTGGACCGCTCCCGGATCGTCGCGCCGGCCGGCTGGAACCGATGGCTGGTGCCGCCGGCGGCTCTCTCCGTGCACCTGGCCATCGGACAGGCGTACGCGTGGAGCGTCTTCAAACCGCCGCTCGAGGAGGCGCTGGGCCTGAGCGGCACGCAGAGCGCGCTGCCGTTCCAGCTCGGCATCGTGATGCTCGGCCTGTCCGCCGCCTTCGGCGGCACCCTGGTGGAGCGCAACGGCCCCCGCTGGGCGATGTTCGTCTCCACCGTCTGCTTCTCGTCCGGCTTCCTGATCTCCGCCCTCGGCGTGCTGACCGAGCAGTTCTGGCTCGTGGTCCTCGGCTACGGCTGCGTCGGCGGCGTCGGCCTCGGCATCGGCTACATCTCGCCGGTCTCGACGCTGATCAAGTGGTTCCCCGACCGTCCCGGCATGGCCACCGGCATCGCCATCATGGGCTTCGGCGGTGGCGCGCTGATCGCCTCGCCCTGGTCGAGCGAGATGCTCGACGCCTTCGGCAGCGACACCGACGGCATCGCCACCGCCTTCGCCGTGCACGGCGTGGTCTACGCCGTGTTCATGTCGCTCGGCGTCTGGCTGGTGCGGGTACCGGCCGACCCCTCGCCCTCCGCGGCCGCGATGGCCAGGGCGAGCGCCGGCACCGCCGCCATCCGCGTCTCGGCGAGCACCGCGCTCCGCACGCCCCAGTTCTGGTGCCTGTGGGTGGTGCTGTGCTGCAACGTGACCGCCGGCATCGGCATCCTGGAGAAGGCCGCGCCGATGATCCAGGACTTCTTCGCCGACACCGACGCGCCCGTCTCGGCCGCCGCCGCGGCCGGCTTCGTCGCCCTGCTCTCGCTCGCCAACATGTCGGGCCGGATCGCCTGGTCCTCCACCTCGGACCTGGTCGGCCGCAAGAACATCTACCGCCTCTACCTGGGCGTCGGCGCGCTGCTCTACCTCACCCTGGCGCTGGCCGGCGACGCCGCCACGCCGGTCTTCGTCGTCGCCGCGCTGCTGCTGCTCTCCTTCTACGGCGGCGGCTTCGCGACCATCCCGGCCTACCTGCGCGACCTCTTCGGCACCTACCAGGTCGGCGCCATCCACGGCCGGCTGCTCACCGCCTGGTCGGTGGCCGGCGTCCTCGGCCCGCTGATCGTCAACGCCATCGCCGACAGCCAGGAGTCGGCCGGCAGGACCGGGCCCGACCTCTACACCCTGTCCTTCGTCGTCATGATCGTCCTGCTGGTGATCGGCTTCGTCGCCAACGAACTGGTCCGCCCGGTGGCCGCCAGGCACCACGAGCCGCAGCCGGCGCCCGAAGCCGCCCCGGAACCGAAGGAGGCCACCCGGTGAACCGCCGCGCCCTGCTCCTCGTCACCTGGCTCTGGGTCGGTGTCCCCCTGACCTACGGCCTCGTCGAACTCGTCCGCAAGGCCACCCAGTTGTTCACCGGCTGACCCTCGCCCGTCCCCCAGGTCACCCGCGGACGCGGATCTCCGGGGTGTGGCGGACCGGGAAGTTGACCGAGTTGGCGATGAAGCAGGCCCGGTGCGCGTCCTCGTGGAGCTCGGTGGCGGCCGGCACCATGGACTCCTCGGCCACCGTGACCACCGGGGCGAGCACGACGTCCGTGAAGTGTCCCGCGATGCCCGCGCCCTCCTCCATCGTGCCGCGGGCCACGTCCTCGTAGCCCGTCACCACCACGCCCTTGAGCGCGCAGAGCGCCAGGTAGCTCAGCATGTGGCACTGGGAGAGCGCGGCGACCAGCATCTCCTCGGGGTTCCACCGCTCGGGGTCGCCGACGAAGGTCCTGTCGGCGCTGGCCACGATCATCGTCGGCTTGCCGGCCGCCGTGATCTCGGTGTCGCGCGAGTACGACCGGTATCCCGCCGTGCCCTCGCCCGTGTTGCCGGCCCAGCGCACCGTGACCGCGTAACCATGCTCTCTGATGTTTGGGCCCCTGGTTCTGCTCATACGCCCCAGTATGGCCGGCTCCCCACCGCGCCACGGGACCTGACGGCGCGTGACGCGTACACGTCTTTGCCGAGTCGTTACCTGAAGCACGCCACGCAGAAACGTTCAACCGACAGCATGTCCCTCGCGTTACCACACGGCTCCACGGAGCCGAACCCGCCCCCACGATCAGGGAGTTCGCGTTGCCCCACATACGCAGCTCGATCCGCGCCGGCTCGGTCTACGCGCGTCGACGCCTTGGCCTGATAGCCGCCCTCACCGGCCTGATATCCATCGCCGCCCTGTTCAGCGGCCCCTCCGCGCAGGCCGCCCTCCCCACCCCGGTCAGCGCGGCCACCGCCCGCTCCTACCTCGCCTCCCTCACCGTCGCCACCGAGGACCGCACCGGCTACAACCGGGACCTGTTCCCCCACTGGATCACCCAGAGCGGCTCCTGCAACACCCGCGAGGTCGTCCTCCAGCGGGACGGCACCAACGTCGTGACCGACTCCAGCTGCGCCGCCACCAGCGGCCGTTGGTACTCCGTCTACGACGGCGCCACCTGGACCGCCGCCTCCGACGTGGACATCGACCACCTGGTCCCGCTCGCCGAGGCCTGGGACTCCGGCGCCGACTCCTGGACCACCTCCCGCCGCCAGGCGTTCGCCAACGACCTGACCCGGCCGCAGCTCATCGCCGTCACGGACAACGTCAACCAGTCGAAGGGCGACCAGGATCCGGCCCAGTGGATGCCGCCGCTCAGCAGCTACCGCTGTGTCTACGCCCGCGCCTGGGTACAGGTGAAGTACTACTACGGCCTGTCCGTCGACTCGGCCGAGAAGAGCGCGCTCACCTCCATACTGAACGGCTGCTGATCCCGAGCTCATCCCCCCACGACTCCGGCGGCTGACGGGAACGCCCCCACCGTCGAACGGACCCCACGTCCGGACGACGCCCCGCCACGCCGGCCGGAACCTCCCTCCTCCGTCGCGCCCCGTCGTGCTCACAACCCGGCGAGCGACGGAGGAGGGAAGCGCCGTCCAGGGCCTGCCTACGACCGCCGCCCCAGGGTGACCGTCCTGCTCCCCTCCTCGAAGGCGTCGAACGACAGTTCCCACGGCTCCTCGCCGGGCCAGAGGTACGTCACCCGCCCCTCCGCCGGCCGGTAATCCGCCGTGTAGACCGTGCCGCCGGCGTCCTTGTGGCCGTGCCGGTAGAGCGGCGGACGCAGCAACGCGCTCCGCACCGGCCCCGGATCCCCGCGCTCGGCCGCGGCCCGCACGGTCGCGAGCCGCTCCCCGGTGTTGGACGCCCGCTCCTGCTCGGCGGAGACCGGCAGGTGCTGATGGTTGGCGGCGCAGGCGAGCGCCCCGCCCTCCGCCTCGGTCGGCTCGATGTCGGGCCCGAGGTGCACGGTCACCGCCCGCTCGCGGTCGACCAGCGTCAGGTTCTGCGCCAGCGCCACCGGCGTCCGGCGCAGGGCCGCGAGGGCCTCGTCCACCGTGTCGCAGGTCTCCAGCAGGTAGCGGACCACGATCAGCACGGCGAAGCCAGGACCGTGCACCAGCCGCCCGCCGAAGGTCAGCGAGACCGCGAGGCCCGCGTCGTTCATCCCGTCGAGCAGCCCCCACATCCCGTCCTGCGAACCGATCACCGGGCGCAGGAAGTTCGAGCTGACGAAGGTGCCCTCGACCTCGTCCGGCGGGAAGTCGTAGTTCCGCAGCAGGACCCCGTCGAACGCGGCCTGCGTGCAGCCGGCGAAGAACGGCCGGAACGCGGCCTGGGTGAGGAACGTCTCACCGAGCCGACCCCGGTCGAGTTGGGCGGCCAGCCGCTCCAACACCGGGACGAGCTCCGGCAGTCGCGTGTCGAACAGCCGCCGCGCCTCGTCGGCGCCGGCCGCCGTCCGCCCCTCGTCGGTCAGCCACTTCTCGGCCTCGGGCCACGCGGCCCCGGCCGCCGCCGCCCACCGCCCGTCTCCCCCGTCGCCGACGGTCACGGCACGGAATGTCTTCTCCAGAGCCATGGTTGCCCCGGCCCCTTCCCCCTCGTCGTCAGTTGGCGCCGGTCAGCGTAGCCAAATTCCCGGGAAATTCGACAGATCGAGATTTCACCTCGCCCGACTACGGAAAGCGACCAAAAATTCCGTCCCTTCTCCCGCCTTCTGCTCGCATTGACCGAATGTCTATGCTGTGCGGCGTGCGTAGTGACCTTTTCAAACCCGAATACCAGGCCCAGCCGCCCACCGCGCCTGGCATGTCCCTTCAGCACGCCAAGGCCATCAAGTACGTGGTCAACGGCGAGTGCCACGCCCGTCAGGGCTCGATGGTGGCCTTTCGCGGCAATCTGCAGTTCGAGGTGAAGTCCCAGGGTGTGGGCAACTTCCTGCGCCGCGCCGTCACCGGCGAGGGCCTGCCGCTGATGGCCGTGCGCGGCCAGGGCGAGGTGTGGTTCGCGCACAACTCGCAGAACTGCTTCGTGATGGATCTCGACCAGCCGGGCGAGGCGCTGTCCATCAACGGCCGCAACGTGCTCTGTTTCGACCCGACCCTCTCCTACGAGATCAAGATGGTGGGCGGCGCCGGCATGACGGGCGGCGGGCTGTTCAACTGCCTCTTCACCGGCCAGGGCCGCATCGGTCTGATCTCCGACGGCGAGCCCGTCATCATCCCGGTCTCCGCCCAGGCCCCGGTGTACGTGGACACGGACGCGGTCGTCGGCTGGTCGGCCAACCTGCACACGTCGATCAACCAGAGCCAGAGCTTCGGCTCGATGCTGCGCGGCGGCTCGGGCGAGGCCATGCAGCTCGCGCTCCAGGGCGAGGGCTTCGTCATCGTCCAGCCGAGCGAACTGAAGCCGCCGCCGGGGCAGTAGGCGATCACCACGCGACCTCCGTCGCCCCGGCCACCACCGCGCGACCACCACACGGCCGCCGTCTCCTGCCGTGCCTCACGCCCTCCGGCCGCCTCGCCGGAGGGCGTTGACGTGGTTCCGGCCCGTCCGGAAGTTTCGAATCTCCGCCGGCAGCCTTGACAGGGCCCCGCCGTGCGCCGAGGCTCTGGCCGCTCGCGGGTGCGGATCCCGTGGGCCCCGGTCCCGGCGTCCGCCGACGCCGTCACGTAACACCCCGTCCACCCCCGACGTCGCCACCCTTGACCAAGGGTTGAGAAACCGGTTACTAGATTTCATTTTCTAAGGGATGCCCCATGAACTCCTCGCCCTCCCGCCGCACCGCCCTCCAGGCCGTGGGCGCGACCGCCGTCGCCGGCTACGTCGCCGGCTTCGCCGGCACCGCGCAGGCTGCCGCCGCGCCGAACGCGACGGAGTCCGAACCCGCCGGCGACAGAGTGATCGCCCACCCGCCCCTCCCGAGCGTCCCCACCAACAACGCCTTCACCGTCAGGGTGCGCCCCCTCGGCGGCACCTGGCAGACGCTCGCCGTCCACCTGGTCAGGCTGGCCCTCATCGACCCCGTCACCGGCGGCAACCAGGCGCAGAGCTCCTCGATGGCCGCCTTCGACTTCTCCGGCACCGTCGAGGTCGAGGTGACCTACAACCGGGGCGGCGGCGAGAACATCCGTGTCCGCCCCTTCTCGTACGGCATCACGCCCGCGGTGCTGGACGGCACCGCCCGATTCACCCTGAACCGGCCCCGCAACCTCGTCGTGCAGGTCGACGACAGGATCTTCGACTGCCTGCACCTGCTCGCCAACCCGATCGAGCAGGACCCGCCCGCCGAGGGCGACCACCGGGTCATGTACTTCGGTCCCGGCCTGCACACCCACCCCGACCGCACGCTGCGGGTGCCCAGCGGCACCACCGTCCACCTGGCCGCCGGCGCCGTCCTCACCTCGACCGTGGTCTTCGAGGGGGTGGAGAACGCCCGGCTGACCGGCCGCGGGGTGATCTACAACACGCCGGGCGGGGCGGTCTTCGTCCGCGACTGTGAAAACGTCACCATCGACGGCGTCACGATCCTCAACCCCCGGTACGAGAACGTCAGGGTCGCCGAATCCCGGAACCTCACCATCAGGAGCCTCCGCGCCTTCAGCCACCAGGGCTGGGGCGACGGCATCCAGCTCTATTGCTCCGAGAACGTCACCGTCGACGACTGCTTCCTGCGCACCTCCGACGACTCCATCGCCCTCTACACCCACCGCTGGGACTTCTACGGCGACACCCGCGACATCACCGTCAGGAACAGCACGCTCTGGGCCGACGTCGCCCACCCGATCAACATCGGCGTGCACGGCAACCCCGACCCCGACGCCCCCGAGGTGCTGGAGAACCTGCGCTACGAGAACATCGACATCCTCGACCACCGGGAACCCCAGGTGCTCTACCAGGGCGCCATCGCCTTCATGGTCGGCGACGGCAACCTCGTCCGGAACGTCCGCTTCGACGACATCCGGGTGGAGGACTTCCGGCAGGGCCAACTCGTCCACCTGCGGATCACCAACAACCCGAAGTGGAACACCGCCCCAGGGCGCGGCATCGAGGACGTCTACTTCAGGAATCTCAGTTACACCGGCGCGAACGCCGACCTCTCGCTGATCGCCGGCCTCGACGCGGACCACGTCATCAAGGACGTCACCTTCGAGAACCTTCTCGTCAACGGCAGGGTGATCGCCGACAGCACCGGCAAGCCGAACTGGTACCTGGCCTCGGACGGTGTGCCGATGTTCGTCAACGAACACGTCCGGAACCTGCGCTTCCTCACGACCGCCGAGGCGGCGGGCCAGTGACCACACATCCCACCCGGCGGACCTTCCTGACCGCCTCCTCCCTGCTGCTGGCCGCTGGCGCGACCGGCCTCGCCCTGCCCGCCCCGGCGCGCGCCGGCACGGTGCCCTCCGGCTTCGCCCACCCCGGCCTGCTGCACACCGCCGCCGACCTCGCCCGGATGCGCGAGGCCGTCGCCTCCCGGTCCGCCCCGCAGTACGCGGGCTTCCAGGCGCTGGCCGCGCACCCCCGCTCCCAGGCGAGCTACCCCGTCGCCAACACCGGGCAGATCACCTCCTGGGGCCGCGGGCCCACCAACTTCATGTCCCAGGCGGTCGCCGACTCGGCCGCCGCCTACCAGAACGCCCTTATGTGGTGCGTCACCGGTGAGCGCGCCCACGCCGACAAGGCACGCGACATCCTCGACGCCTGGTCGGCCTCGCTCACCGCCGTCACCGGGGCCGACGGCCCGCTCGGCGCCGGGCTCCAGTGCTTCAAGTTCGTCAACGCCGCCGAGCTGCTGCGGCACAGCGGCTACGACAGCTGGGCGGCGGCGGACCTCGCCCGCTGCGAGGAGTCCTTCCTGCGCGTCTGGTATCCGGCCGTCTCCGGCTACATGCTCTACGCCAACGGCAACTGGGACCTCACCGCCGTCCAGACCGTCCTCGCCATCGGCGTCTTCTGCGAGGACCGCACCCTCTTCGAGGACGCGCTGCGCTTCGCCGCCGCCGGAGCGGGCAACGGCAGCGTGCGGGGCCGCATCGTGACCGACGCCGGCCAGGGCCAGGAGTCGGGACGCGACCAGGGGCACGAGCAGCTCGCCGTCGGCCTCCTCGCCGACGCCGCCCAGGTCGCCTGGAACCAGGGCGTGGACCTCTTCGGCTTCGCCGACCACCGCATCCTGGCCAACGCCGAGTACGCGGCCCGCTACAACCTGGGCGACGACGTGCCGTTCACCCCCGACCTCGACCGGACCGGCAAGTACCTCAAGCAGACCGTCTCCGACCGGGTCAGGGGCAGTCTCCCGCCTATCTACGAGATGCTCCACGCCCACTACGCCGGCGTCCGCGGCCTGCCCACGCCCTACGTGGCGCGGGTGGTCGCGAGCCGGGTTGAGGGCTCCAACGACGACCTGCCGTCCTTCGGCACCTTCACCTACGCCGGTGCCGGGCCGGTGCCGGTGACCGGCCCGCCCACGGCCCCCGCCGGGCTCCACACCGCCCCCGCCGCGGGCCGGGCGGTCACCGTCTCCTGGCTTCCGACCGTTGGCGCCGACCGCTACGCGCTGCACCGCGCCACCGCCCCCGCCGGGCCCTACGAGACGCTCGCCGACGGCCTCACCGAGCCGACGTACACCGACACCACCGCCCGCGCGGGCCACACCTACTACTACTCGGCCGCCGCCGGCAACGCCTCCGGCACCGGCCCCGACTCGCCCGTCATCGCCGCCACGGCGGGGCTGCCGGGCCGCTGGGCCGCGACCGACGTGGGCGAGGTCCGCCGCCCCGGCACCGCCGCCTTCGACGGCGAACGCTTCACCGTCGAGGCGGGCGGTGCCGACATCGGCGGCACCGCGGACGCGGCGCACTTCGTCCACCTCCCGCTCGCCGGCGACGGCGTCCTGGTCGCCCGCGTCGTGTGGCCGCTCAGCTCCCAGTACTCAAAGGTCGGTGTGGCGATGCGCGCCTCCCTGGACGCGGGGGCCGCGCAGGCCGCGATGCTGATCCAGGGGCTGCCGCTGCACACCTTCAGCGGCGTGTGGACCACCCGCGCCGAGGCGGGCGGCCCGACCTCAGGCACCGGCAGCACCCCGGTGCCGCCCACCCAGCTCGCGGCGATCACCTCGGCCGCCGCCTTCCCGATCTCGGAGCTCGGCACCCTGCCCGACTCCGCGACCCCGCTCGCCGCGCCCCACGTGGAGGGGGCCGGGGACGGCTACCGGATGCGGATGCCGTACTGGGTGCGCGTCGAGCGGCGCGGCCACCGCTTCACCGGCTCCATCTCGCCCGACGGCGCCGTCTGGACCGAGGTCGGCACCGCCCGCCTGCCCGCCCTCGACGGCACCCTCCACGCCGGTCTCGTCCTCTCCTCCTGCCTCGGCGTCGACGCCGCTCACGCCGAGACCGGCACGGCGGCGTTCGACAACGTGCGCCTCACCGCGCCCGGCGGTGCGGGCTGGTCCGTGCCCCGCCCCGCCACGACCGCCACCGACCTGGCGGCCACGACCGGGCCCGACGCCGTCGAGCTCAGCTGGCGTGATCCCGACCCGGCCGCCCGCTACACCGTGCTGCGCGACGGCCGGGAGATCGCCACCGGCGTCGGCCCGGTCGGCTTCGGCACCCTCATCCGGCACACCGACCCCACGGGCACGCCGGGACGCACCCACCGCTACGCCGTCACCAAGACCAACCTCGCCGGCAGCGGCCCGCGTTCGACGACGGCCGGCGCCGCCATGCCCACCCCGCGCGCCCCGGAGCTCACCGGCCCCGAGGCCGTCCACGCCACCCTGGGCGTCCCCTTCCAGCACCTCCTCCGGGCCAGCCACCACCCGGGACGGTTCTCCGCCGCCGGCCTGCCCGAGGGGCTGCGTCTCGACCGGAGCACCGGGCTGATCTCCGGAGTCCCCGAGCAGACCGGCGAGTTCACCGTCTCGGTGACGGCGGCCAACGCCGGCGGCTCGACCACCGGCGGCCTCACCCTCGCGGTCGGCGCGCCGCCGCCAGCGCCCTGGGCCGCCGGGGACCTCGGCGACCTGGTCGTGGACGAGCGCCAGTTCGGCACATTCGGCGTGGTGGCGCTCCGCACCCCGGGCAACACCACCCACGACGCCGGCCGCTTCACCGTGCGCGGCGCGGGAACGGACCTGTCCGTCAACAACCAGGGCATGACCGGCCACTTCGCCCGGCGGCCGCTCAGCGGCGACGCCACCCTCACCGCCCGCCTCCTCTCCCGCTCCGGCGCCGTGACCGCCGACCGCGTCGGCCTGCTGATGACGAAGTCGCTCTCCCCGTTCGACCTGGCGGCGGGCGCGATCCTCAGCGGCGGGACGACCCCACGGCTCATGTCACGCCCCACGGTGGCGGGCGCCAGCGCGTTCACCGGGACCGCCACCGCACCAGCCCTCCCCCTGTGGCTGCGCCTGATCCGCGCCGGCACCACCTTCGCCGCCGCTGTCTCCGGCGACGGCACCACCTGGACGCCCCTCGCGGAGGTGACCATCCCGAACTTCGGCGACGCCCCCTACTACGCCGGCCTCGTCGTGTGCTCCCGCGCCCCGGCGACGCTGACGACCGCCGTCTTCGACGAGGTGAGCGTCGACTGAACCCGCCGCGCCCGAGCGTCGCGGCTCAGCTGCAGTCGAACCAGTGCCCGACGGGGCGGTCCGGGCAGGCCCGACACTCGAATATGTAGACCCCGCCGACGTCACCCAACATCAGCCCGGCCGCGTCCAGCGCGGCGCGGTCGGGCTCCCCGTCGATCCGGTCCTCGACGGGCACCCAGGTCCGCTTGGACTCGCCGTCGTACTCCCGACTGGCCACGGTGAGCAGATGCGCCATCCGCTCGCCGCACGACGGGCAGTCGGGCCAGTACGGGTCCTGCGTCCAGCCCGGATAGCCGCCCACCTTGATCCCCGGGGCGTCGGCGAGGTGGTACCAGTACATCCACCCCGTGTCCTTCTCCAGCCGCTGGAACCGGTCGCTCAGCGTCTCCCGGAGCTCCCTCGGGAGATCCCAGCTCGGATACTCCGCCACCCGCTCCGGGTGCACCACGCAGGGGCTCGGCACATGGTCCTCGTCTGCCTCGGCCGGGGCCGGCGGCGTCGGCAGCACCTCACCGACCGCGCCGGCGTCCCGCCAACGGACCAGCGGCAGCGGACAGCAGAACTCGCCGTGCTCGAACGGACACCACAGCACCTGGAGCAGGTCGGCCCCCTCCGGATACGGCACCCCCGGCGCGTCCGCCCGGTACAGCTGCACCACCGGCACCATCGCGACCACCCCCTCGTGCGCGCCGTCCGCCACGTCGCACATCGGCCACGCCTCCTCGGCCGGCCAGAGCAGCGGCCCACCGACCGAACTCTCCCGACACGAGGGCGCCCCGGCCCGCGGATGCAACCGCAGCGCCTCCCGACGGAACGGCACCAGCTCGGGAAACAGCTCCTCCACCGAAACCGGCCGGGGCGGGGTGTGACGGGCCATCTGTCTCTCCTGCTGCCTGTTGCTCGTTGATCGTCGTCACGACTCTAGGACGCGGGTCTGACAACGCACCGTGAGCAGCGGAAACGGCTGGCATATCGCCGCAGCGGCTGAGGTATGGAAAGAGCTTGAGGCGGGCAGCGCGCCCGGCACTGGAGAACGGGTGCCCGCGGCCATAGTCTTGGCGCCGCGGTGATGGTCGTGGGGGAGGGAGCCAGCGTGCGGCCTCTACGAGGAGAGGATCCCGACCGGATAGCCGATTACCGGCTTCTGGGCAGGCTCGGCGCGGGCGGCATGGGCGTGGTCTATCTGGCCCGGTCGCCACGTGGGCGGATGGTGGCGGTGAAGACCATCCGCGCCGAGTTGGCGGCGGCCCCGGATTTTCGGCGCCGCTTCGCGCGGGAGACCGCCGTGGCTCAGCGGGTCGGCGGACGGTGGACGGCCGCTGTGCTGGCCGCCGACCCGGACGGGGAGCTGCCCTGGGTGGCCACGGCGTACATCCCCGGGCCGACGCTGCACCAGGTGGTGGCGGAACGGCACGGACCGCTGCCCGAGCACTCGGTGCGCGGCCTGGCCTCCGGGTTGTGCCAGGCGTTGGGCGACATCCACGCCGCCGGGCTCATTCACCGCGACCTGAAGCCGTCGAACGTCATGGTGACCATCGACGGCCCAAGGCTGATCGATTTCGGCATCGTCCGTGCCTTGGACGCCTCCACAACCGGAGGGCTGACCACCACCGGAGTAGTGATCGGCTCCCCTGGGTTCATGTCCCCGGAACAGATCCGCGGTGAGCGGCTGACCGAGGCCAGCGATGTCTTCTCGCTCGGTGCGGTGCTCGCCTTCGCCGCCACCGGGCGACTGCCGTTCGGCGCCCCCGAGGGCCAGTTGCACGCCCTGATGTACCGGGTGGTGCACGACCCGCCGGACCTCACCGACGTCCCGGGGCCGCTGCTGGGGCTGATCAGGGACTGCCTGACCAAGGACCCGGCCGACCGGCCGACCCTGGCCGCGCTGCGCGAACGGGACGAGACACGCGCCCGCCCGCTGGGACCGTGGCTGCCGCCGGAGTTGCTGGCTCGGCTGGGGCAGGACGCGGCTCAGCTCCTCGATCAAGAGGACCCGCACACCCGGACCGGTCCCGCCTCGGGCGCCGTACCCAGCACGGGCCCGGCCGCCGGGGCGCCGGCCGCGGCCCCGACTGAACCCGCGCGCCCGCCCACCGCCCCGCTCACCACACCTTCCGCCCACGCCTCGCAGGCCGTGCCGTCCGCGGGCGGCGACTCGCCGTACCAGCGCACCGCCGAACTGGACGAGGCCGGACGGTCGGAGACTTCGCGACGTCGCCTGGTCGACGAGCGGCGTAGCCCGGGTGGCACGTCCCGCAGGGCTCTTTACTGGCTCCTGGCGTTCTACGCTCTGCTCGCGGCGCTCACCGTCGTCCACCAACTTTTCGCTGCCGCCGGCCAGGGAGAGTCCCAGTCAGTCGATACTCGTAGCGATTTGCGGGTCCGCGAGACCGACGAAATCGCGAATGCCCTGCTGGCTGCCCAGGTTCTCGTGGGTGTGGGGCTGGTGGTGTGCTGGCTGATCTGGTTCTTCCAGATACGCTCCGCTGCGGAGAGATTCGCGCCTGGGCGGCTGCGATACCGCCCGCGCATGGCGGTGATCGGCTGGTTCATCCCGGTGGGAAACCTCTTCCTCCCCAAGCAGGTCGCCAACGACGTCTGGCATGCCTACAGCTCGCCCGGCCGGGGAGGCGGGATGGCCCCCGCCGGTCTGCTTCACCTGTGGTGGTCGCTGTGGCTCGCCACCTTCCTGACCTGGCCGTTCTTCTGGACTCCATGGACAGAAACAGTTGTCTGGGACCAAGATGCCACGGAAAGGTTTTGCGATGAATGTCACTACGACTACTGGTACTGGTACGAGTTCGAGCCGTTGACCTGGTTCAGTCTGGCCTTGCATGCCTTGGTCGTTCCGACAGTGATCGTCACTGGGCTCTGCATTCGCCGGCTGACCGCCATGCAGACGGCCAGGCCCAACGGCTGACCGACCTCGGCGGGATCCGCCAGATCGCCAGGAACCCACAGGAAAAGCGATGACACCCAAGCGAGCCTCGCAGAAGCCGGACACCGAACTCGCCACCACGCCCTCCCGCCTCGCCGCACTTCTGGCCGCGGTCAAGACCGATCGGCTCGCCTGATGCGGCTGTTCCGGTTCGACCGCGCGGAGCGGTCGGTCGATCGGTACGGCAGCGTCGGGGTGGTGGCGACCCGGATCGCGGCCTCGGATGGCGGGTCGGTCGCGCTCACCTGGCTGACCGTCCAGCCCGGCGGCACCATCGGGGCGCACCCAGCCTCGGCTACGCAGCTGTTCCTCGTGGTGTCGGGCGAGGGCTGGGTCGCGGGCGCGGACGGCGTCCGGGTCGCCATTTCCCCGGGGTGGGGCGTCCGTTGGGAGGCCGGCGAGCGGCACGCGTCCGGCACTTCCACCGGACTCGTCGCGCTGGCCGTCGAAGGTCCAGGGCTTGAGGCATACGAACCGGACCCACATCCCTGAATGCCCCTACGCGGTGAAGTGACGGCAAGAAGGGCGCCCCATCGGCCCGACGCTCACAACAACGAGCCAGCCGAGCTCTTCGGGTCGGAGATCGGGACACCCGCCGACCTGCTCTCCCGCGCCAGGGCGGTCAAGCGGGCCATCTCGTCGTCCCGAAGTTCCTGAACCTCGCGGCTCAGCCGACTCATCACGAACTCACCGAGCGTGACGGTCAGGTCCATTCGTCGGATGCACACTCCGACCATGAACGGTCCCTCGGCCGACTTGTAGAGACGGACTCCGTAGTAGCCCTCCTGACAGTCTCGCGGGTTGTTGAGGTGACAGCCCGCACACGTGTCAGGTAGGCGCACCGGCCGAATGGTCTTCACGTACATGGTGCGGCCGTCGGGCAGGCGGTAACGGGTGCGTTGGTCGGATGTTCCCGCCGTCACGAAGTGGCGGTCCGGAGTCGCCCCCACCGTCGTCAGCACCTCGCGCATCGCCTCGCTGGACGCGTCGGCCGTCTCCAGGTTGAGCAGCAGGCGCACGACGACGTGTTGGCCGTATGCGTCAAGGACACGGAGTACCCGGGGAACGTGACTTCCGTCAGGCACCACCATGTTCGCCGACACCTTCACTCCGTGGGCGATGGCGGCATCGATGGTGCGATCGAGGGCGGCCAGCTTTCTGGCGGCCAGGCCCACCCCAGCCAGGCGGCTCCCCTGAACGGCGGCGAGCTCGGACGGGGTCGTCCCGAACACCGAGAGGTTGATGCGGTCGAGCCCCGCCTCGGCGGCGGCGGGGATGACCGCAGCGCCGTTCTCTCCGTTGCTGGTCAGGCCAACCGTCAGGCCCATGGAGCGTGCAAGCGCCACCAGTTCCGGGAGTTCTGGATGCAGTGTCGGCTCGCCACCGGTGAAGTGCACCTCCTCGATGGCCAGGCTGCCCCGCATGGCCGCGAGCGCGAGCGCGAAGTCGGGTCCGGGTTCGATACGTGTGGAGAGGAAGCCAGCACGGTTGGTTGCCACATAGATGGACACCCGCCCGGTCCGGGTGCCAGGGCCACCCATGTAATCCTGCGGCAACCGATCACGGTTGTCGGCCGTTACCGGAGTTCCCTCGTTGTGACAGAAGGTGCAGGCGAGTCCACAGGCGTCAATGATCTTGACACGCAACGTTCGATCGGGACGTACCTCGATCGGGATCCCAGCGAGTTCAAGCGGGTCCGGCACGTCGGTCAACCTCCTTTCTCCGTCTGTACGGAAAAGCACAGGTCCGTGATGGTTTCCAGGTCGATTCCGTACCTGCGGTAGACGTCCGTGGTGTTCTCGCTGGTCAGTACCTCGGGCCCGAAACCCAGCAGCTTCGCGGCTTGGTAGACGTCCTCCGGGCCGTCCCCCTCGATCTCCAGGTAGGGCGGAATCAGCGGCCAGGAGTCGATCTCCAGGCGCGTTGCGCCGAGCCGCCACGAGGCACGCCGGTTCTCCTGATACGCCTTGGCGGTGAATCCCAGGTTCTGCAACAGCGCGTGGGCCACATCGAAATCCATCACGGCCAATTCCGTCTCCAGGACACCGTCCACCGCGCTGGAAACGATCTCCTTTACGCAGATGGTGACCTCCGCGCCGCTGTCGCGAAGCCGGACCCACTTACCAGGTTCCGAGGGCCGAAGGTCATACACATAGCGGCGCATCAACCGATCAGACACGAACGCGCCACCGGCATGCAAAATACGCTGAGCGATGTCGTCCGGATCGATGCCCAACACCTTTGCTTCGCATTCTCGAACACGGGTCATCCGCTCGCTCCTCCTCCACTTCACATCACTCGAAATCCTGCGCCCATTCAGACAGCTGCTGGACTGCCGCCGCTCCGAACAGCGCCCATTCCTCAAGCTCGCCGAACAGGCCGAGATGTGCGGCCACATCTCTGGAATCTCTCAGAACGACGATCCCCGCAGTGGTTTCGACAGTTGCCAGCGTGCGGTCGTAGACCGTGAAGGTACCCAGCGCCATGACCGGAATACCGCCCCGCAGCGGTAGCACACCGATCCTTATGTTGGGCCATTGGGACAGCATCTTCAGGCGATCAATCTGTCTGGCCATCTCGACGGCCGGCACGAGGGGCCATCGCACGGCCTGCTCCGTGAGGAGGAAGGTGAAGGACTTGGTCCGGTCTTCCAGGATTTCCTGGCGTGCGATCTTCATGTCAACGATGCGATCAATATCTGAACCAGCACGTCGGAGCGTCGCCCGCATGTAGGGACGCGTGGACAACAGGCCGGTGACCACCGATGGAAGAAAATAGCGAAACTCGCTGGTCCCCGCTTCCAGGTCGGCCAGTTCGTTCTGCTTCCTGTGCAGCCCCTTACGGTAGAGGGACCGCAGCCCCTGCCATTCCGTGTTCGCCATCCTGGCCAATGCCGTCAACTCGGACACTATGTCGGCCGGTGCACCGAGAGCGCGTACTATCCGCTCGACGTCGACCACGCTGGGCAGCACTTTGCCCGTTTCGATTCTGCTGATCTTCGACTGCGAGATATTGCAGCGCCGTGCGAGCCGGTCTCCGGTGAGGCCGACTCGCAGGCGCAACTCCTTGAGCGCCTCGGCCAGTTCCCGTTTGGGATCACCTCGCTGCTCGGGATCAAGCGCCAAACCGTCTCACATACTCCGTGAACGGGATCGACTCGGAGACCGCCAGCTTCCGCCAGGCGACATAGGGCGAGGGATCGCCCTGATGGAGCTCACGGTTGATCTGGGTGCCGTCCGAACGGTAGTGCATCAGCACCACCCTGGAATCGTCGAACATCCAGAAGTCCTGGTCCGGAAGGCCCGGGTTCTCGCGATCGGTCAGGTCCAGGATCCGGATCTCTTCCCCGGCCCGCACGTGATGACGGTAGTAGTACTCGAACTCGAAGCGGAGGTAGTCCGAGAGCGGACGCCTCAGTACGTGCACACGCCCCACCGTCCTGCCCTGGCCCCGCCAGTGCCGGATGTCGTCCATCCAGGCCGAGGTGTGGTCGTTCGGCGACCGCTCCCCCGCGCGGAACCGCGCGAACTTCTCCGCCTCCTGCGGCATGGTGTACACCGGCAACGTCTCCAGCCGCCAGGCGTCGTGCTTCATGGAGGTGAAGCAGCGGCGCCACTCGTCACCATCCAAGTGCACGGAAGGCCTCACGAAGCACCTCCTCCGGGATTTCGACCAGTCCCTCGCCCTCCGGGACCCGGAAGCCGTGAAACTGATTGCCCTGCACGACAAATGACCGCCGGTTGGTGAGATACACGTTCGGGCAGTCGCCCTCGCCGCACTCCCCGTCGCCCACGCCGGTCAGACGACGCAGTCTCAGGGCGTTCGCCATGTCCCCGCTCCCCCCTTGTCGGACACTCCTGGGTCCGCTCAGCAGCACGGTAGAAGCTTGATGCCCCGCCGGTCACGTTCAGGCTCCGGATATGCGCGTTCCGGCATAAACAGCGGCGCCCAGGACGGCCGTCGAGGGGCCGGGGCTCGACGCGTACGAAGCGGACCGGCATCCGTGACATCCTTGCGCGGGTGAGTGACGGAATCAGCCGGATGGGCGGTCTCGACGGCGGGCGGGTGGCCGGTGCGCTGGCGCTGTCGCAGCGCAAGGAGTTCGAGGACGAGTTCGCCTTCGCGCTGCGCGGGACGCGGATCACCTACGAGGTGGAGCCGCTGGCCGAGGTCGTCCGCACGTGGTGGGAGGCGGCGGGTGGCGACCAGGACGTGGTGGACGCCGACCGGTTCCGCTCGCAGCGGGACGCCACGATCACGCGCCGCCCGCGCCACCGGTCGCAGCAGGACCCGACGCGCTGGGTCGACCGCACCGGGCCTGCCGTCTACGCCGCGCTGACGCCGGACGACCGGTCGCGGTTCGCGCTGGACTTCGACGGCGCGGCCGACCGCGCCGAGCGCACCTTCGACCACCGGCACCTGCTGCTGGTGGTCCACGAGTGGTGGACCCCCGCCTGCCGGAACGCCAACCCCGAGCAGTTGGCCCAGGACCTGGAGCTCGCCCGCCGGATCGAGGCCGGTGACCTCAGCATGTTGGCGGAGGACGACGGGCAGCCATAGGGAGTGATCTACGACATTCGCTACGTCGACGTGGCGAAGCGCCAACGGAACACGCTGCCCCGCGCGGCGAGGACCGCGTACGACGACATGGAGCTGGAGATACGCGACGATCCCTATGACGGGGCGTACAAGGGCCGCGACGGCATCTGGTGGCGCGACTTCGGCTCCGGCGGTCAGATCATGTACCTCGTCTCCGACCCGATCCTCACCATCACCGTGCTGCGCGTCGTGCATCTCTGAGCCGGCCGGTGGGCGGGCCGCCGGCCGGGCTCAGGGGACGGGCTCAGGGGACGGGTCTCACCAGTCGTGGACCGTGCCGTCGGTGAGGCGGTTCACGGGGAGGTAGGCCGGCTGGTACGGGTGGGCGGCCGCGGCCGTGTCGTTGAGGGTGACGCCGAGGCCCGGCGTGTCGGACGGGTGGAGGAGGCCGTTCTCGAAGCGGTAGCTGGTCTCGAAGACCTCCAGCGTCGCGGCGGAGTGCCGCATGTACTCCTGGATGCCGAAGTTGTGGATGGCCAGGTCGAGGTGGAGCGCGGCGGCCTGGCCGACCGGGGAGATGTCGGTGGGGCCGTGCATGCCGGACTTGACGCCGTAGACGGCGGCCAGGTCGAGCAGCTTCTTCATCGCCGTGACGCCGCCGGTGTGGGTGACGGCGGAGCGGACGTAGTCGATCAGGCGCTCGGAGAGCAGCGTGGTGTAGTCGTGGACGTGGTTGAACACCTCGCCGATGGCCAGGGGCGTGGTGGTGTGCTGGCGGATCAGGCGCAGGGCGGTCTGGTCCTCGCCGGGGGTGGCGTCCTCCAGCCAGAACAGGTCGTAGGGCTCCAGGGCCTTGCCCAGCTTGGCGGCCTGGATGGGGGTCATCCGGTGGTGGCCGTCGTGGAGCAGCGGCAGTTCGGGGCCGAACTCGGCGCGGACCGCCTCGAAGACGGTGGGGATGTGGCGCAGGTAGGCGCGGGTGTCCCAGGTCTCCTCGACGGGGACGGCGGTGGGGCGGGCCGGCTCGTAGTCGTAGCGCTCGCCGCCGCCGGCGGCGGAGGCGGCGACGCCGTAGACGGAGTCGAGGCCGGGGATGCCGGTCTGTATCCGGATGGCGCGGTAGCCGGCGTCCAGGTGGGCGCGGATGGAGTCGAAGAGCTCGGGTATGTCGCGTCCTGAGGCGTGGCCGTAGGCCAGGGCGCCGCTGCGGGAGGCGCCGCCGAGGAGTTGGTAGAGCGGCATGCCGGCGGCCTTGGCCTTGATGTCCCACAGCGCCATGTCGACGGCGGCGATGGCGGCCATGGTGACGGGGCCGCGCCGCCAGTAGGCGCCGCGGTAGAGGTACTGCCAGGTGTCCTCGATGCGGCCGGCGTCGCGGCCGATCAGCAGCGGGACGACGTGGTCGCGGAGGTAGGAGTCGACGGACAGTTCGCGCCCGTTGAGGGTGGCGTCGCCGAGCCCGGTGATGCCGTCCTCGGTGGTGATGCGGAGGGTGACGAAGTTGCGTCCTGGGCTGGTGACGATGGTCTCGGCGGAGGTGATCTTCATCGGCTGGTGTCTCCTCAGCGGGCGAGTTCGGCGACGACGACGCCGAAGGGTGGCAGGTCGACGGTGGGCAGCTTCGCACCGTCCAGGTCGAAGAGGGAGCCGGCGGCCAGGGTGGGCGTGAGGGAGAGCGGCTCGTCGTGCTGGCTGACGAACCAGACGAAGGTGCAGCCGTCCTCGTGCGTCATCGTGCCGACCAGCACCCGGGGGTCGTCCACCGTGACGTCGGGGGTGACGCCGGCCTCGGCGGCCAGCGCCGCGTAGAGCCGCCAGGTGGGCTCGGGGTTGACGCGGGGGGTGACGGCGGCCATGTGCTCGATCGGGTAGGTGCACAGGATCATCCGGCCGCTGCCGACGGCGTGCGAGAGCAGGGCGGGGCGGCCGTGCGCGTCGACGGCGATCACCTCGGCGCCGTCCGGCTCGACGGGCAGGTAGGTGCGGGAGTTCTCGGTGCCGGCGACCGTGAAGACCAGCTCCGCGCCGGCCCTGATGGCGCCGAAGTCGCGCCGGAAGACCATCCGCAGCTCGTCGTCCTCGATCGGGTCGGTCAGGCCGTAGCGCAGGGCCTTCCGCACGCCGAAGGTCTCGTCGAGCTTCGGCCACCAGGGGCCGCGCTGGGTGGCGTGCTCGCCGACGAAGTAGGAGGCGTAGACGACCGAACCGGCCGCGGCGCGCTCGGTGAGGAAGCGCCAGCCGGGGGCGGTGAGTTGCTTGGCGGACGGCAGCAGGTAGAGGGCGCAGTCCTCGGGCAGTCCGTCGGCCTCGCGGGCCACGCCGACCGGCAGGTCGGCCTCGCGGGCGGCGACGTACGCCTGCCGGGTGTGGGCGAAGACGCTGGTGGCGTCCTCGGGTTGGGTGAAGGGGTACATCCGCTCCAGGAAGGAGGAGACGACCAGGGCGACGGACGTGTCGGGGCGGTGCAGCCGGGGGAAGTCGACGCGGTCCAGGATCTCCGTGAAGCGCTTGACCTCCCGCAGCTGCTCCTTGGGGCGGCCGAGGTGGTCGGTGAGGCCGAAGTGCATCTCGAACGGGTGGTGGCTGTACGGCTCCTGCTGGTACAGGTCGTCGTAGTCCGTGTTGTTCCACGGGATCCAGCCGGTCGCGCCGGCCAGCAGGGTGTTGTGCAGCACCTGCCGGTAGTAGTGGGCGGCGTTCTCCTCGGAGACGTAGTCGGAGGTGAGGCCGAACTCCTCCATGATCACCGGCTTGTCGTCGATGTCCAGCAGCTCGCAGACGAACGCGGCGCCCAGGTGCTGGCGGACGGCGTCGGTCTCCATCCGGTAGACGTGCGGGCCGTGGAAGTCGATCAGCGGGGCGAGGTCGCGGACCCGGAAGCCGTTGTCGGCGCCGGTGACCTCGACGCCCCAGGCGCCGTCGCCGACCGAGACGGGCTGGGTGGCGCCGGCGGCGCGCAGCGCGTCGATGAGGGTGCGGGCCCAGGCGGTGACGGCGGCGTGGTCGACGGTGCCGATGCCGCGTGACTGCCAGTGGGCGTAGATCGGTATCTCGTTGGTGAGCAGCCAGCCGGCGACGGCCGGGTGGTCCTTCCAGCGGGCGGCGAGCGTGCCGACGTACCACTCCTGCTGGGCGAGGAAGGAGGCGTCGGAGAAGATGTCGCGGCCGGCGCGCCAGGCGGGATCCCAGTTCTGTCCCGACATGTGGCCGACGATGAAGGTCGGGATGGTGGTCATGCCGAGCGCCTGGTGGCGGTCGAGGAAGTCGTCGAAGTGGGCGAGGAGTTCCTCGTCCAGGGTGTTCTCGGCCGGCATGAAGTCGGGCCAGTAGAGGAAGGAGCGGGTGAGGGTGATGCCGTGCTCCCGCATGGTGCGCAGCTCCTCGTCGATGACGGCGGTCCGGTAGTTCCGCCACATCAGGGGACCGCCGGTCCGTGACCAGTAGTTGACCCCGATCCAGACGGCGGGCTCGCCGCCGCCGTCCGTGAGCTTGGCCGCGTTACGCCTCATCGATTGGTTCCGTTCCTTCAGCGGGCCGTGCGATACCCGTCAGGTATATCGTTTTACCAATCCCGCTGTCGACACCTTGACCGAGCCGAGCTACAACGTTTTACTCGTCGGAGTCGGCCTCGGCGACCGCTGCTACCGTGGTGCACTTCGCTTCCGAGCCGGCGGACCGGGCGGAGTCGGATGGAGGGGGATGACGGGTGACGGACCGGACTTCCGGGCGGCGGGCGTCCGCCAAGCCGCCGACGATCGCCGACGTGGCCGCGCTGGCCGGCGTCTCGGTGTCGGCGGTCTCCAAGGTGGTCAACGGCCGCTCCGGGATCTCGGCCCCCACCAGGCAGCGGGTGCTCGAGGCCGCCGGCAAGCTGCGCTGGTCGCCCTCGGTGACGGCGGTGGCGCTGCGCGGCGCCCGCACCCGGGCGATCGGGATGGTCGCCGGGCGCTCCTCCGACCTGCTGGCGACCGACCCGCACTTCTCGGTGTTGATCTCCGGCATCGAGCGCGAGCTGGCGCCGGCGGACTACGGCCTGCTGCTGCACATCGTGGGCGAGGAGCCCGGCGCGGAGGAGCGGGCCTACCGGCGGCTCGCCGAGGAGCGGCGGGTGGACGGCGTCATCCTGACCGAGTCGCGGATCGGCGACCCACGGTTCGAGCTGCTGCGCCAACTGCGGCTGCCCGCCGTGCTGGTGGGCGTGCCCTGGCAGGCCGATCCGGTGGTGTCGGTGCAGGCTGGCGGGCAGGAGGCCGGGGTCAGGGCGGCGGTGCGTCACCTCGTGGAGCTCGGGCACCGCGCGATCGCCTACGTGTCGGGTCCCGAGGACCGGGTGCACACGGTGTTCCGGCGCCGGGTCTTCGAGTCGACGCTCGCCGAACTCGGGCTGCGGCCCGGCCGGCTCTTCATCTCCGACTTCTCCCCGCAGGGCGCGGTGGCGGCCACCGAGGAGTTGCTCGCGGCCCCGGCCGAACGGCGGCCCACCGCCGTGCTGTTCGCCAACGACACGATGGCGGTCGCGGCGATGAACGCGGCCCGCAGGCTCGGCGTCGAGGTGCCGCGCGACCTGTCGGTGATCGGCTATGACGACCTGCCGCTCGGCGAGTGGGTCTACCCGCGGCTGACCACCATCGGCCAGGACCTGTTCCGGGTCGGCCAGGCCGCGGCGGCCGAGATGTTCCGGCTGCTCGACCCGGAGCGGGCGGTCGCCGAACCGCCGTCGCTGCGCCCGCCAGAGCTCGTGGTCCGCGAGTCGACGGGCCCGGCGGCCCGGCCGTGACCGCGCTGTTCCGCACGGAGGTCGCGCCGGGCGCCGTGCACGTCCCCGGCTGGCTCGACCAGGACCAGCAGCGCGATCTGGTGGCGGCCTGCCGGGCGTGGGCGACGGGCCCGGTCCCGATGCGGCACACCAGGCTGCCGCTCGGCGGGGTGATGTCGGTGCGCACGGTCTGCCTGGGCTGGCACTGGCAGCCCTACCGCTACACCCGCACCGCCGACGACGTGAACGGCGCGCGGGTGGTCGACTTCCCGGACTGGCTGGGCGAGTTGGGCCGGAAGGCGGTGGCCGAGGCCTACCAGGACGGGCTGGTGGAAGGGGCCGCCGCGTACGAGCCGGACACCGCGCTGGTCAACTTCTACGACGGCGCGGCGCGGATGGGCATGCACCAGGACAAGGACGAGCGCTCCCGCGCGCCGGTCGTGTCGCTCTCCGTCGGCGACAGCTGCGTCTTCCGGTTCGGCAACCCGGAGAACCGCAACCGGCCGTGGACGGACGTGGAGTTGGCCTCCGGCGACCTGTTCGTCTTCGGCGGGCCCTCGCGCCTGGCCTACCACGGCGTCCCGAAGGTCATGCCCGGCACGGCCGACCCGGCGACCGGGCTGCGCGCCGGCCGGCTCAACATCACCCTGCGGGCGACCGGCCTGACGGACCGGTAGTTCCCCGACGAACAAACCGCCCTGGCACGGGTGCCCCTTGACGCGGCTATTCTCTCAGAGAATAGTGGATGGCATGTCACTGGCCGCCAACGTGCTGCTCGGGCTCCTCACCGCCGGGCCCCAGCACGGCTACGAACTCAAGAAGGCGTACGACGCCCGGCTGCCGCGCGCCAGGCCGCTGGCGTTCGGGCAGGTCTACGGCACGCTCGGCCGGCTGCAGCGGGACGGCCTGGTGGCCGAGGCCGGACGCGACCGCGAAGGCGGCCCGGACCGCACGCTGTTCGAGCTCACCGACGCGGGCCGGGAGTCGCTCGCGACCTGGCTGGGCACCGTCGAGCCCCCGGCCCCCGACGGCGCGAACCCGCTGCTCGCCAAGGTCGTCGTCGCCCTGGTGGCGGAGGGGCACGAGCGCGCCCACGCCTACCTGGTGGCCCAACGGGCCGCCCACACCGCGCGGTTGCGGGAACTGACCGCGGTCAAGACCGACCCCGCGGCGTCCCTCGGCGACGTGATCGCCGCCGACCTCGCCATCGTCCACCTCGACGCCGATCTCCGCTGGTTGCGCACCACGCTCGATCGGGTCGCCGAACTGCACCGGGAGGTGCGCTGATGACGCTCTTACAGGCCCGCGGCATCACGAAGTCCTACGGTCCGACCCCCGCGCTGCGCGGCCTGGACCTGGAGCTCGGCGAGGGCCGGATCCTCGCCGTCACCGGACCGAGCGGCTGCGGCAAGTCCACGCTCCTGCACTGCCTGGCCGGCATCCTGCGCCCGGACGCCGGCGAGGTCCACTACCGCGGCCGTCGCCTCGACACGGCCTCCGAGACGGAGCGTTCCCGGCTGCGGCGCGACGAGTTCGGGGTGCTCTTCCAGTTCGGGCTGCTCGTCGCGGAGTTGACGGCCGCCGAGAACATCGCCCTGCCGCTGCTGCTCGCCGGCCACGGCCGGCGGGAGAGCCGCTCCGTCGCCCTCGACTGGCTGGACCGGTTCGGCGTGCGGGAGTTGGCCGAGACCGTGCCGGGGCAGATGTCTGGCGGCCAGCAGCAGCGGGTGGCCGCGGCCCGGGCGTTGGTCACCGAGCCGAGTGTGCTCTTCGCGGACGAGCCGACCGGTGCCCTGGACCGCCTGGTCGGCGAGCAACTGCTGGGTCTGATCGTCGAGTTGGCCAGGGAGCGCGGCATGAGCGTGGTGCTCGTCACCCATGACGCCACCGTCGCCGGATACGCCGACGACGAGATCGTGCTGCGCGACGGCGTCCTCGACCCGGGCGGCCTCGGCATAGTGGCCGGAGCGATCGGGTGACCGCCCTCGACGCGGGGCAGGTACCCCGCGCCCGAGGCGCTCTGCCCGGCGTCGAGATGCGGGGGTCGACCCTGGCCCGGCTGGCCCTGGCCGGCACCGGCAGCGACCGGCTGCGGGTCGCCCTCACCGCGGCCAGCGCCGCGCTGGCCACCCTCGCGCTGCTGGCCGCCGCCACCGTGGCCGCCATCGAGTCGCCGGACCTCGGCGGCGCCGGCGTCGACGGCCTCTCCCGCCAGTACACCAACGCCCTGCTGCGCGAGCCCGGGCTCCGGCCCGGCGTCGCCGTCGTCCTCCTGTTCCTGACCCTCCCGGTGCTGGCGCTGGCCGGCCAGTGCGCCAGGATCGGCGCCCCCGCCAAGGACCGCCGCCTCGCCGCGATCCGGCTGGCCGGCGGCACGCCCCGGCAGGCCGTCGCGCTCGCCGTCGTCGAGACCGGCGGCGCCGCGCTGCTCGGCGTGCTGGCCGGGGTCGCCGTCCAGCTCGCGGCCCGCCCGCTGCTGCACCGTCCCGACGCGGACGGCCAACTGCCCTTGCCCACCGACGTGTTGCCCTCGCCGGCCGCCTACGCGGCCGTGCTGCTGGGCGTCCCGCTGCTGTCGATGCTCGCCGCGGCCGTGCTGCTGCGGCGGGTCACCGCCACGCCGTTCGGCGTGCGGCGCGCAGCCGCCCGCCGGGCGCCCCGACCGTGGCCCGCGGCGCTGATCGTGCTCGGCGTCGGCGGCCACCTGGCCCAGCTGCCGGCGGTCGTCGAGGGCGGGGGCGCGTCTTCGGTGCCCTTCCTCATGCTGCCCGCCTCGGCGCTGGCGATCCTCGGCGTGGTGCTCTGCGTCGGCTGGCTCTCCGCGACCACCGGCAGGCTGCTGCTCCGCGTCTCCCGGCGGCCGGCGTCGCTGATCGCCGCCCGGGACCTGATGGCCGACCCCTGGCACGGCAGCCGCACCCTCGGCGCGCTGCTGGCGGCGGTGCTCCTCGGCTCGGGCGCCCTCGTGGTGCGCGCCTGGTTCGTCACGACGAACGAGGCGCACGAGGCGGCCAACGCCGCCTACCGGGAGCTCGGCGGCCGGCCCGAAGGTTACCTGTCGTTCGACGAGGACTTCTACGTCAGCAGCGCCGAGTTGTTCGCCCTCGCCACGCTCGTCGCCCTCGCGGTGGCCGCCGGAGGGCTGCTCGTCGCCCTCCTGGAGCGGGTGTTCGCCCGGCGCCGCGCGCACAGCGCGCTGCTGGCCACCGGCGTCCCACGCGGGGTGCTGATCCGCGCCCTCGCCTGGCGGACGCTCGCGCCGGCCGTCCCGGCCGTCGCCCTGGCGGTGCTCGTCGGAGCCCTGCTCGCGCGCGGCTACGCCGGGGACCAGGTCGTCATCGGCGGCATGTCCGAGCTCTGCGGGGGTGCGGCCACATGCCCCGCTCCGGGGGTGGGAGAGGAGGAAGCGGGCATGGCCGAGGTGGTGACACCGGACACGGTGCGGGCGATCGACCTGCCGGTCGTCCCGCTCGCCCTGCTGGGCACGGGCGCGCTGGCCCTGATCGCGATCAACCTCGGCGTCGCCGCCCGCTCCGTGCGCACCAGCGCCACGCCGGGCGAGCTGCGCACCCCGTGAACCGGCCCGGCGCCGGAGTGGAGGGGACTCCGGCGCCGGGCCACGCCTCCGGGGCCGGCCCACCGCTCACGGCTCCAGCCCGGCGTTCGCGGCGAGCGACAGCGCGTGCGCGATGTCGCAGGTCGCCGGGTAGAGCCGCCGGTACAGCTCGTACCGCTCCTCGTACGCCCGGCGGCAGCCGGCGTCGGGGGTGACACGCTCGACCACCGGGTTCCAGGCGTCGATCGCCGGCTCGCCGACCGTGCCGGCGGCCAGGAACGCGGCGCCGTAGCTGGCGCCCAGCGTCACGGCCCTGATCTCCTGCTCCAGGCCTGTCACATCGGACACGATCCGGGTCCACAGGCCGCCCTGGGTGCCGCCGCCCACAGCCACCACGCGCCTGATGTCGGCGCCGGCCGCCCGCATCGCCTCGACGTTGTGGCGCACGCCGAAGGCGGTGGCCTCCAGCGCGGCCCGGTACAGGTCGCCCCGGGTGTGCGAGACGGTGAGGCCGGCGATCACGCCCCGCGCGTCCGGGTCGGCGACGGGCGTCCGTTCGCCGGCGAAGTACGGGAGCATCAGCAGCCCGCGCGCCCCGACGCCCGACGCCTCGGCCTCCGCGAGCAGCGCCGCGTGGTCCGGGGAGCCGAACAACTGCCGCAGCCAGTCGGTGATCACGCCCGAGGTGGCCATGCCGCCGGCCAGGCTGCGGGTCCCCGGCAGGGCGCCCACGGTGCTCCACAGCTCGGGCACCAGCAGCCGTTCGGCGACCGTGTTGATGAGGAACATGGTGCTGCCGTACATCAGCATCAGGTCGCCGGTGTCCGTGGCGCCCACGCTCAACGCCTCGGACCAGGCGTCGACGGTGCCGGCGGTGACCGGGATCCCGGCCGGCAGGCCGGTGGCCGCGGCCGCCCCGGCCGTGACGTGTCCCGCGACCTCCCCGGGCCAGCGCAGCGGCGGCAGTTCGATGCCGGGCGCGACGCGCTCCGCCCAGGGGCCGTACCAGTCCTGGGCGAGCGAGTCGTAGAGCGGCACGGACTGGCTGGCCGAGTGGTGGTCGAGCACATAGGCGCCGGTGAGCCGCCGCACCAGGTAGGAGCTCGGCATGTAGAGCCGCCTGGCCCGCGCGGCGAACTCCGGCTCGTGCTCGGCGACCCACGCGATCTTCGGGCCGACCGCCTGGGTGGACAGCAGCGAACCGCAGCGCTCCAGAACGGCGTCGCGGCCGAGTTCGGCGGCAAGCCGGGCGATCTGCGCGGTGGCCCTGGTGTCGACGCCGTAGAGGATGGCCGGGCGCAGCGGGACGTCGTCGGCGTCGGCCAGCGCCACGCACGGGCCCATGCCGCTGACGCCGACGGCCGTCACCGGCGGCCCCTGGCGCGTCAGTTCGCGGGCGAGGGAGGCGAACTCGTCCCACCACACCGTGGCGTCCATCTCCACGTGCCCCGGCCGTGGCCGGTCGACCTCGTGCGGGCGCGTCGCCGTGGCCAGCACGGCGCCGTCCATGTCGACCAGCACCCCCTTGCTGCTCGACGTGCCGATGTCGACCCCGAGCACCGTCATGGGCGCATCACCTCCGGTCGGGAGGGTAGGCGATCAGGGACGGCGCGCGTCGCCGTGGCCGGTGGGAACGCTCCACAGCCTCCCCGTTTACCCTCCGTACGGCACCGGATCCGGCTGGTTACCACCCTCGGACTCCGTCACGCTGGAGCGAGTCCACATAGACGGAACGTGACTGGACGGAGATCGACGGAGATGACGCACGCCACCCCTCCCCCACCCACCGAGCGCGAGCCGGAGCCGGAACCCTCCGGACAGGAGGCCGAGTCCAGCCCTGTGTTGGCGGAGCTGCGGGCCCGTGTCCGGCGGGTCAACGCGGAGAGCGAGACCAACGTCGAGCTGAAGAGCGGCGGTCGGCGGTGAGCCGCGCGCCGGTCCGGGTGGAGACCGTCGAGATCTACCCGGCCGCAGTCCTGCGCGGCGACGTCGTCCCGGTCGGCAGCCGGCCACTGATCGTCGTGGCGAGGACCCACCTCGACGGCGGCGCCGTGCGCCTGCACTTCGTCTCCGGCGAACGCCTCTCGGTCCACCGGGGCACCACGCTCACCGTGCTCCGCGCCGACCCGCCGGGACTGCGCCCTCGCTCTTTCTGGGACGACGCGGCCCACCACCGGGACGACCGGACGACCTCCCGCGCCGAGATCTGGGCGCCGGTGCTCGCCGGCTGCGCCCTCGTCGTCGCGCTGGCCACGTTCCTGACGCTCGGGTGACCGCGCCGGCCATCCCGCCGCTGGACTGCCTCACCGCACGGCAGCTGATGGCCATCTCCTGCGCCCGCTGCGGCACCCGACTCGGCCCGATCGGGCGGACGTTCGGCGCACCGGTCGCCGACCGTTGGGGCCACGCCTTCCAGCTCTGGGTCTGCGCCCCGGCCTGCCCGGTGCCGGCCGGGACACCGCTCAGACGGTCCGGTGCTGGTGCTGCTCCGGCAGGTGGCTCGCCGGGTGGGCCCACAGCAGCACGTTCTCCGGACACCCCTCCCGGGCGAAGAAGTCCAGGACCTCACGGTCCGTGTAGCGGAGGCTGAAGTGCGTCAGCACGAACAGCGCCTCGGGGTGTGCCTCCACCACAGGACGCAGGCCGCTCCAGACGGCGTGCCCCACCCGCTCCGCGCGCGCCGCCTCCGAGTCGTGGAGGAAGGTGCACTCGGTGATGACCACCGGGTACGAGGCGAGCCACGGGTTCCGCTCGAAGACGCGCACATGGCTGTCGCCGAGATACGCGAACAACGGCCGTGGCTCCTCGCGTTCGACCGCCACTCCTGCCGCGCGCCGCTCCGCGACGATCCGGCCGAACTCGGCACCCCGCCCCTGCTCACCGAGTGACCGGCGCAGCTCGGCGAACTCCGGCAGCAGCGTCTTCCGCCGCTCGGAGACGGCGTAGCCGACGCACGGCACCTTGTGCTCGCACTCCACCACCCGCACGTGGTGCCGCGACGCCCGGCCGAAGACGAACTCGTCGCCCCCGCGCACCCCGTGCAGCCGCTCGGCGGAGACGAGGTCCGGGTCGTAGCCGGGCCCGTGGTTCAACTCGGCCGACGCCCGCAGGTACGCGGCGGCCCAGGGGACCGCCTCGGCCGGGAGGTAGACGTCGGTGCCGGGCTGCGACGCGAGGAAGTCGAGGTCCTTCGCGTGGTCGTGGTGGGTGTGGGTGAGCAGCACCGTCTCGACCCGACGCCCCTCGCACAGCCCGGCGTCCAGGGCGCAGCGCAGCTCGGGGATGCGGAAGAGGGTCTTGTCGTTGGCCCGCGAATAGCCGGTGAGCGTCAGCCGGGCACCGGGTATCCGCCAGGTCTTCCAGTGCCGGAACGGGTGCCCGCGCTCCAACCGGTCGGGATGCGGCGTCGGGATCACGGTCGCGATCGTAGGGACGATCCGCGGGATCCGCAGCCGAGTTGTTCGGTGTCGCCGACCGGTTCCACTTCGCACGGAATTTCGCATTTGGAATATCTTGCCGGATATCTGCGGCCGGTGGCAGGTTGGTGCACCAGCCCAGCGTGACGGCTTGCCAGCGTCCATAGCCAGGGCCAGCTGTTGCCGTATCGCCGGCAACCCACGTGCAACGAAAGGGTGTTCCCATGCCGCAACGGAAGCCGATCTCCGGAAGACCGAGCGTCTCGCCGCGCCGCATGCTGAGGATCGAGGTGGCACGCCTACGGGAGGAAAGCGGCCGATCACTTCGGCAGTTGGCCGAGAAGGTCGGCTACGACCACACGCAACTCGGCCGCGTCGAAAGCGGCAAGAGCCTCGGCGGCCCGGAACTCATCGAGGCGCTGGACACGCTGTACGGGACGACACCGCACCTGTCGATCCTCTGGGAACTGGCGCTGGCGAAAGGCAAGATCCGGGACAAGTACCAGCGGGTTCTTGAGCTGGAAGCCCAGTCCGCCGTCATCGAGCGCTATGTCACCGCGTTGATCCCCGGTCTCTTCCAGACCGAGGCATATGCACGGGCGCTGCTGTTCTCCACTCCTCACGGCCCGGAGGACATCCCGGAATTGGAGGAGCAACTGGATGCCCGGCTCGGTCGACAGGAGTTGCTACGTCGCAAGCCCGCTCCGCAGATTCGAGTGGTCATCGATGAGGCGGCCCTGCGGCGTCCCTTGCACAATCCCATGGAGTGGCGGGAACAGCTCGCGCTTCTCGCGGAGTTGGCCGCAGAGCCGCACGTGATGATCCAGGTGCTGCCTTTCGCGGCGGGCCCACACGACCTCTACGGTGAAGCGCTTGGACTGCTGCGTACGGCCGACGGAGGGACCGTTGCCTGGCTTGAAGGTGCCAAGAGCGGGGAGCTGTTCGAGGTCGCGGAGGATGTCGAGGAGTTGCGACTGTCCTACGATGCGGTCAGGGCCCTGGCCCTAACGCCACGGGATTCCGTGGCGTTCATCGAGCAGTTGATGGAGACCCTGCCATGCGACCCATTGGAGTCGACCTGAGCACCGCTGTCTGGCGTAAGTCCAGCTACAGCGACGGAGGCATGGACAACTGCGTGGAGGTCGCCGACGGATACCCCGGCGTCCTCCCCGTCCGCGACAGCAAGCGCCCCACCGGACCCGCCGTCATCTTCCCCGCGCGCGGCTGGGCCCACTTCATCACCCACGTGCAGGCCGGCCGCCTGTGAACGGCCTCCGCACCGCCGCTTGGCGCAAGTCCAGCTACAGCGACGGAGGTTTGAACAACTGCGTGGAGGTCGCCGACGGATACCCCGGCGTCCTCCCCGTCCGCGACAGCAAGCGCCCCACCGGACCCGCCATCGTCTTCCCCGCGCGCGGCTGGGCCCGCTTCGTCAGCGAGGTCCGGGCCGGTCGGCTCTGACCGCCGGTTCGGGGAGGGTGGCGAGCGGGTTCGGGAACGGGACGTAGCGCGGCTTGGTGGCGTCTGCCTCAAGCCAGCTGGAGAGCAGGTTGGCCTTCCCCGGCACCGTCGGCGCGCTGAGCAGCTCCGCCACCTCGGGGATGTCACTCCGCTCGAACTCCCGCCGCGCGGCCGGCCAGAGAGCCCCGGCCGCGTCCGGGAAGCGGTCGGCCAGTGCGCCCGCGACCTCGGCGAGGTTGTTGACGAGCAGGCAGTACACCAGTCGGCGCCACGCGTCGGCGCGGGACATCTGGGGGATCACCCGGGACCCCTCGGCGTCCCGGAACACCGCCTGGACGGGGGTGCCGGCCGCGTCCACCGCGATCAACGTGTTCTGGAGGTGGCACTCCACCACCACCCCGTGCCGGGCGTAGGCCTCCAACAGGGGTGGCACGACGCAGGCCAGGTAGGCCGACCACCAGGCCAGCGGGTCAGCGATCCGGTCCAGCGGGTTGCCGTCGAAGCCCTCGGCGAGCGCGGCGGCCAGCACGGCCGTCGTGCCGGGAAGCAGGTGCGCGCCGAGGCCGTCGCGGACGAGGACCGGGAACGTCTCGTCGAGTCCGCGCACCGTGCGGTGGCCGCGCTCGGTCAGCCAGGTGACGGGACCGTCCATCTCCCTGAAAGCGGCCGCGACCAGCGGGTCGTTGTGCCTCGCCTGCCGCAACTCGTCCCGCCACAGCCGCCGTACGTCGTTGGTGATCCGCACGTCGAGGCTGAACTTCAGGAACAGGTCCCGGGCAGGCACGTGGACCGTCCGCACCGAGGCCGTGGCCACCGCCTCCCAGGGCGTGACGCCGACGCGCACGAGGCGGCCGTCGGCGAAGGCGTCCCGCACCTCCGGTATGCGGCTGGTGAGTTCGAGCTGCCAGGGGTGGACCGGGAGCAGCCTGTACCCGGGCGGGGCCTCGCCCAGGGCGTCGAGCGCGCTGGCGTCGCCCTCGTCGATCGCCGCGTCCTCGCGCACGCCGAGCAGCGCGAGCGGGAAACGGGCGTACGCCTCGGGCGCGTAGCGCAGCCAGTCGGCGGGTGGTCCGCCGCCGCGTGCCTTGGGCGACGGGTGGAAGGGATGGCCCATGACCAGGGCCTGTTCGGAGCGCAGCCACGGCTCGTCGGGCGGGGTGGCACGGTCGCGGGCGGCCAGCAGGGCTTCGACGACCGTGCGGCTGGCGGCCATCTGGGCGGTCAGCGGCTCGTTGGGGCGGCCGGTGGCGGCGCGCATCTCCTCGGCGACGAGGTCGACGAGGGCGGCGTGGCGCAGCGGTCGCCACGCGCCGCCGGCCCACAGCTCGGGTTCGGAAGGACGGTGGCCGGTGCGGACGCGCAACAGCCGTCCGGTGTACCGCAGTCGGCGCGTGGCGCGCCCCGCGCGCGGCTCGCCCGCCGGGTCGGTGGCCTCTCTGACCAGACAGTTGAGCAACGGCGTCACGGCGAGCTCGTCGGCCGCCACGGCGAAGGTATCCATCGAACGTCAGTATGTGTGTCGGGTGAACGGATGCGGTAGGACGGGTGGGTGTGTCGAACCATCGCGGAGCGAAACCTCGTCGGTGAGCTGGCCGCCGCCCGCCCCGGGGCGGTGGACGCGTACCTGGCCGAACTGCCGGGCGCGCGGGCGGCGGTGCTGGCCCGACTGTGGCGCGGCCTGGTGCACGAGCCGCTGCCCTGGGTTGCCGACCAGACCGCCGACGGGGGCGGCGTCACGCTGCGGCTGGCCGACGGGCGGCGGCTGCACGGGCCGGCGTGCGACCCGTGGGCGACGGGCACCTCGGTCGCCGCCCTGGAGCTGGACGGCACCCGGCACGACCATCCGGCCGAGCTGCTGACGGCGCTCGCCGTGACCAACGGCACCGACTTCGCCACCGAACTCGACCACAGCGTCGCCTCCCTGGCGCTCTCCCGCACCGCGCCGCCACCGTCCCGGCCGCCGGCCGCGCCCTGGGAGTGGGAGCAGTCGTCGCGGGACGGCCACCCCTACCACCCCAACTGCCGCTCGCGGCCCGGCTTCTCGGCCGCCGAGCAGCTGGCGTACGCGCCGGAGCACCGGCCGGTGGTGTCGCTGCGGCTCGCGCCCGTCGCCGACGCCGCCCGGGTACACGGCGCGTGGCCGGCCGAACTGCGGGACGGCGGCGCCGTGTTGATCCCGGTGCACCCGTGGCAGGCGACACACGTGCTGGCCGACCGGACGCTGCGGCTCGGCCCCGAGGCGCATCCGCTGCTGGCGCTGCGGACGCTGGACCTCGGCGACGACCGCCACGTCAAGACGGCGGTCAGCGCCCGGCTGACGTCGGCCGTGCGGGACATCTCCCCGTACTCGATCGAGAACGCCCTGCCCACCTCGGAGTTCGTGGCCGGCATCGCGGAACGGCTCGACGGCCGGCTGCACGTCACGCGCACGCTGGCGGCGGCCGGCGACGGCACGCCCGAACTGGCGGCGATGCTGCGGGAGTCGCCGCACGTCCACGCCGACGCCGGCGCGGGGGAACGGGTCGTGCCGGTGGCCGCGCTGCCGGAGCTGTTCGCCTCGTACGAGCATCCGTTGGACCGGGTCACCGCGTTCGCGCGGCTCGCCATCGGCGTCTGCCTGGACCTGCTCGACCTCGGCCTCTCCCTGGAGGCGCACGGCCAGAACCTGCTCGCCGTCGTGGACGCCGACGGCTGGGCCAGGCGGCTGGTCTACCGGGACCTCGCCGACATCCGCGTCTCCCCGGCCCGGCTCGCCCACCACGGCCTTCCGGCACCGCCGCTGGCCGGCCGGCTGCTGAACGACGACCCGGCGGCGCTGCGCCGGCAGACGCTCGGCGGCCTGGTCACCGGGGCGCTGGCGCCGCTGGCCGGGGACGGGCCAACGCTGGCCACGGTGCTCGCCGCCGCCACGGCCGACCTGCCGGCCGGCGCCGCGAAACGGGCGCTACGGGAGGCGCCGCTGCCGGCGAAGGCACTGACCCTCATGCGGCTGCTGCCGGGCGACGTTCACTGGACGTCGCTGCCGAACCCCCTGCGGAGCTGACCGACCCATCGCGCATATACATTCGATCTTGTATATTGATATAAAGCCCTGCGTATACGCGAAGGAGGCGTTGTGAGCCGAACCGTGGTCGACCTCGACGACGAGGCGCTGGAGGCAGCCGCCAAAGAGCTTGGCACCACCACCAAACGCGACACCATCAACACGGCGCTACGAGAGGTCACCGCCCGCTACCGACGGCTGCGGGCGCTCGCGGAGGCTCGGGAACTGACGGCCGAGGGGGCTCTGGACCTGGACATTCTCCTACACAAGAACAAGTACCGGCCCACAGGAGCGGCTGAGTGAGCGTCGCGGACTACCTCATCGACACGTCCGCCCTCGCCCGCGTTCTCCTTGGCCAGAACGCACCCCAGTGGGACGACAGGATCGGCGCCGGCCTCGTGGCGATCTGTGACATCACGGAACTCGAGGTCCTCTACTCCGCCCGGTCATCCTCAGACCGCGCACGGTTGCGGGCTGCGCTCGACGCCCACTACACCTGGTGCCCCATGCCGGACGGCGTCTACCGGCGCAGCCGCGTCGTCCAGGAGCAGCTGACCGCGAAAGGCGAGCACCGCAGCGCCGGCCCGCTGGATCTCCTCGTGGCTGCGGTCGCGGAGGAAGCGGGGCTCACCCTGCTCCACTACGACCGGGACTTCGAGACCATCGCCCGGACCACGGGACAACCCGTACGGATGATCGACCTCAAGCGGTAACCTCATCCGGCTGCCCGGCGGCGGACGCGCGCACTTCACCTCCGGCGAATGGCTCGCCGAACGCCACGCCACCAGCCTCCGCGTCCTGCGGACCGACCCGCCAGGGCCGCTCGCTCGTTCTGGAGCTTGCCCTCGCCCTGTCGTTCAGGTGACCGCACCGGCCATCCCGCCGCTCGAACGCCCGACGCCGTACCAGCTCATAGCTACCGCCTGTACCCGCTGCGGGGCACGCCTGCCAACTCCGGGTCCGCGTTCCCGCTCACGCGCCCCGGCCTCGGACTTCCGCCCGGACACCGGGTGGACGGGGCACTCCGCGTCGTGCGGGGCCGGGATGCGAGGGGCGGTGGTGCTCAGTCAGGACGACGAGCAGGCACGTGAGTTCGTCCCGCTGGCCGGGGGTGAGAGGGGCGAGGATCTCGCGCTGGGCGTCGGCGAGGAGCGCGGCCCCGGCGATCAGGCGACTGGGGAAGAGACGCCCCCGTTGCTTCTCCTTCATCCCGTGACACAGGTTGAAGCCATCCACGAGGACGGCAGTCCGCCCATGCGCGCTCCCTCGCGCCAGCCGCATCATGCCACGCTGGAGGGGGCTGTTAGGGTGTCGCCATACCCCCTCGAGTGCGCGAGCATCTCGGGTTGACGGCCCCGCAAGGGGCCGTTTTTGTTGTGCCAGTGGTGGGAGGGCGCGGCACCGCACGGCCGCAGGCCCGGCCCACCGGCGGCGGTGCCGCCGG
>NZ_JBHXFJ010000050.1:0-55938 GCF_042722465.1 Streptomyces sp. NPDC127098 | reverse complement strand
GATCGTGGTCAGGCTGGTGGTGCGGTGCCACTTCTCCACCCGGGCCGCCGACAGCCAGCGCCAGGGCGGGCGCGCTCCCGACCTGAGCAGGCCGAAGACGACCGTGACATAGGCCCACAGCAGACCGGTCCAGCCGAACGCCTGGCACAGCCAGTACAGCCAGTACCCGGGCGCGTCGGCGAGGAAGGGCATCACCCGGGTCGTGGCCGAGGTGCCGTTCTCCACCCTGACCCACAGCCACCAGAAGACGAGGCCGGTGATCAGCAGCGCAAGGCTGGCGTCCGGCACGGCCGCGCGGGCGTCCGACCGCAGGCCGCGCCAGTCGAACCGTCGTTCCGGCCGGCTCCTTCCTCCCGCGGAGGGCACGGTCGATCGCATGGAGTCTGTCATCGGAGTCCACCATTCTCGGAGAGCGACTTCGCGGTCCCAGCCCCCGGTGACGGCCCCTCAGGTGCGTATCCCCAGCAGCGTAATCGGCCTGGTCGCGGGCCGGAAGACACGTGCGGCGGGCGATGCCGACGGGCCACGTGTGATCCACGCCCTTGACGGATGTCCAGGACTGGCTCATTCTCGTCGCCATGCAGTCCGTCCTGACGTCGCGTCGCCATGTCGACCTGGGCCGTGTCACCACGGCCTCCTGTCTCGTCTGACGTCAGGCAGCGCCTGATCCGGCCGTGCGGGTGATCCGCGGCCGCGCTGCGCTTCTCTTCTCCACCGCGTCCTTCCCGACGCTCCCCTCGTTCTCGCCGTCCACTCGTCGACGGCCGCTCTTCCCGGCTCAGGACCGGGCGCCCCCGCGCGCCCACCGCCGGTCGCCGGCCCCCGAAAGGAACCCCTGTCGTGCTGTCCTCACGCCTGCCTCGCCCGAGATCCGTGCCCACCACCGCCGCCCTGGCGCTCTCCCTCTCCGTCCTGCTCGGTGCCTGCGGGGGCGGCGGCGCGGCGAGTGACGACGCCGGCGGCTCGGCCGGCGAGCCCACCGACGGCGGCACCCTCAGGTACGCGTTCAACGCGGCGCCCGACTGCGTCGACTCGCGGCAACGGCCCCAGCTGAACTCGCGGTTCATCGGCCGGCAGCTGGCGGACACGCTCACCGAACAGGACCCGGAGACCGGCGAGATCCTGCCCTGGCTCGCCACCTCCTGGGAGGTCAGCGACGACGTCACCCGCTTCACCTTCCACCTCCGCGACGACGTGACCTTCAGTGACGGCGAGCCGTTCGACGCCGAGGCCGTCAAGGCCAACTTCGACGCGATCATCGAGCTCGGCGTCCAGGCGCCGCAGGGCTACAGCTTCCTCTCCGGGTACCAGGAGACCGTGGTGGAGGACGCGCAGACGGCCACCGTCGTGTTCGAGGAGCCCAACGCGCAGTTCCTGCAGGCCACCGCGACCCAGTCGCTGGTGCAGCTGTCCCCCGCGTCCCTGGGGAACGACCCGGCCGACCTGTGCCTGGGCGACTTCGCCGCCTCGGGGCCCTTCACGCTGGACGAGTTCACCCCGGAGAACTCGGTGCGGCTGGTCAGGCGCGACGACTACGCCTGGGCCTCACCGCTGGCCGAGAACCAGGGCGCCGCCCACGTGGAGGCGGTCGAGCTGGACGCGATACCCGAGGGCAGCGTCCGGCAGGGCAGCCTCACCAGCGGCCAGGTCGACCTCATCGAGGCCGTGCAGCCCGCCACCCAGGCGCAGCTCGCGGACACCCCCGGGTTCACCGTGGCCACCTCCGCGCTCCCCGCCATCGCCATCCCCTACATCCCGCTGCCGCACAGCCCGAAGCTCCAGGACGCGGACACCCGCCGCGCCCTCGGCCTCGCCATCGACCGCGACGCGATCGTGGGGGCCGTCTACAACGGCGTCAACACGACCGCCACCGGCGTGCTGACCACCAGCAACCCCGGGTATGTCGACCAGTCCGACGAGATCCGGTACGACCCCGAGGCCGCCGCCGAACTCCTGGACCGCGCGGGCTGGGACACCATCGGCGACGACGGCGTCCGCCGGAACGCGGACGGCGAGCGGCTCAGCCTGACCATCACCTACGAGAGCGGCGACCCGCTGGCCGAGCAGCAGCACCAGCTGGTCCAGCAGCAGTGGGCCGAGGTCGGCATCGAGCTCGTCCTCGACCCCGTCGCGACCTTCCCCGACGTCAACATCGACGAGTACCCGGGGGACATCACCACCTGGAGCCAGACCCGGGCCGACGTCGACGTGCTCCGGCTCGTCTACTCCTCCTTCGACCCGGCCTACAGCATGCGGTACGGCAACCCGGACGAGGAGCTCAACGAGCTGCTGAGCGCCCTGCAGACCACGGTCGACCCCGAGGAGCGCGGCGAGATCGCCGCCCAGGCGCAGCGCCGGATCATCGAACAGGGCTACGCGGCGCCCGTCTACGACCGGGTCTCGGCCTACGGCTTCAGCGACCGGGTCGGCGGGTTCCGCACCGACCTGGAGGCCAAGCCGCTGCTCAACGAGGTGTGGCTCGCGTCGTGACCCGCTACGTCCTGGTCCGGCTCGGCAACGGCGTGTTCGTGCTGTGGGCCGCCCTGACCGTCTCCTTCCTGGTGTTGCACCTGGTGCCGGGCGACCCGGTGTCGGTGATGCTGCGCGGCAACGGTGGAGAGGGTTCGTCCGTGGACCCCGCGGCGGCGGACGCGCTCCGCGCCGATCTTGGCCTGGACCGCCCGCCGCACGAGCAGTACCTCGACTTCGTGTGGCAGGCGGTCAGGCTCGACTTCGGCACCTCGTTCGCCACCGGCGACGAGGTGAGCGCCGTGCTGGGCAGGGCCCTGCCGTCGACGCTCGAACTGGCCGCCGCCTCCCTCCTGTTGGCTCTGGTCCTGGGGGTGGCGGCGGCGCTGGCCGCGTCGTTGTTGCCGACCGCGCCGCTGCGCTCGGCGGTGCTGTCGGCGACGGTGGTCGGCAACGCCGTCCCGACCTTCTGGACCGGCGTGGTGCTGCTCCAGGTCTTCTCCTTCCGGCTCGGCTGGTTCCCCGCCTTCGGGGAGGGAGACCTCTCCCACCTGGTGCTGCCCGCGTTCGCCCTGGCCCTGCCCGGCATCGGCCTGCTGGCGCAGGTGCTCGGCAGGAGTCTGCGCACCGCGCTCGGCGAACCGTATGTGCGCACCGCGCGCGCCAAGGGCGCGAGCCGGCTGCGCGCGGTGACCGTGCACGCGTTGCGGAACGCCGCCATACCGGCGATGACGCTGTTCGGCCTGATGATCGGCGGCATCGTCGCCGGCGCGATCATCACCGAGACGGTCTTCTCCCGGCCGGGTCTCGGCGCGCTCACCGCCAAGGCCATCGACACACACGACTTCCCGGTGATCCGCGCGCTGGTCTTCCTGGCCGGGGCGCTCTACGTGCTGGTCAACCTGGCCGTCGACCTGGTCTACCCCAGGGTCGATCCGCGGATCGTCCTGACCGCCGGCGCGACGTAAGGGAAAAGGTAACCATCCGATGTCCGTCACCACACCACGCCCCGAGGAGCTGGAGCTCCAGGACCTGGAGGCGCCGCGCGCCCGGTTCACGGACGCCGCCCGGCGCCCCGGGCTGCTGCTCGCCGTGTTCTGCCTCGTGCTCGTGCTGGGCTGGACCCTGGTCCCGGGTCTCTTCGCCGGCCAGGACCCGCTGCACACCGACGCCTCGCGCGGCCTCCTGCCGCCGGGCCCAGAGCACTGGTTCGGCACCGACAACCTCGGGCGCGACGTCTACACGCGCGTGGTGCACGGCGCCAGGACCTCCCTGGTCGCCGGCCTGCTGTCCGTCGCCCTGGCGCTGGTCGCCGGCTCGGTCATCGGCGTGCTCGCCGGGTACCTCGGCGGCTGGCTCGACCACCTGTTGATGCGGGTGGTCGAGGTCCTGGTCGTCATCCCCGGGTTGCTGCTCTCGCTCGCCGTGGTGTCCGTCCTCGGCTTCGGCACCACCAACGTGGCCGTCGCGGTCGGTATCGCCGGCATCCCCGGCTTCGCCCGGGTGGTGCGGGCCGAGGTGCTGCGCGTCAGGGCGAGCGCCTACGTGCGGGCCGCCGTGACCAGCGGCAGCCGTACCCCGGCCATCCTGCTGCGGCACGTGCTGCCCAACGCCTCGCCGCCCGTGCTGGTGCTGGCCGCGCTCGACATCGGCGGCGCGGTGCTGTCCATCTCGGCGCTCAGCTTCCTCGGTTACGGGGCCGCGCCGCCGGCCCCCGAACTGGGCGCGATGGTCTCGGAGGGGCGGGACTACATGACCACCGCCTGGTGGCTGACCACCTTCCCCGGGCTGACCATCGCCCTCGTCGTGCTGTCCACCAGCCGCGTCGCCCGCGCGCTGGAGCGGACCGGAGTCTCCTCATGACCACCACCACCCACCCCCTGCTGGCCGTCAGCGACCTGCACCTCTCCTACCGCACCAGGCGCGGCACCGTGCACGCGGTGCGGGGCGCCTCGCTCACCGTCCCGGCCGGCGGGACGGTCGCCCTGGTCGGCGAGTCGGGATCCGGCAAGTCGAGCGCGGGCCTCGCCGTGCTGGGCCTGCTGCCCGCCGGCACCGAGCCGCTCCGGGGCTCCATCCGCCTCGATGGGCGCGAACTCGTGGGCCTGTCCGACCGGGCGATGCGCGACGTCAGGGGCCGCGGGATCGGCTTCGTCCCGCAGGACCCGAAGGCATCACTCAACCCGGTCCAGCGGGTGGGCGCCCAGGTGGCCGAGGCGCTGCGCCTCAACGGCCAGGCGCGCGGCCGCGCGGCGGCCGCCCGGCGCGCCAGGGAGCTGCTCGGCGAGGCCGGCCTGCCGGAACCCGACCGCACGGCGGAGCAGTTCCCGCACGAGCTGTCGGGCGGCATGTGCCAGCGGGTGCTGATCGCCATCGCGCTGGCCGGCGAGCCCCGGCTGCTGATCGCCGACGAACCCACCAGCGCCCTGGACGTCACCGTGCAGCGCCGCATCCTCGACCACCTCGGCGACGTCACCCGGCAGGCCGGCGCCGGGCTGCTGCTCATCACCCACGACCTCGCCGTGGCCGCGGAACGCGCCGAGCAGGTGGCGGTCATGTCGCGGGGTCGGATCGTGGAGGCGGGCCGGAGCGCGGACGTCATCGGCGCCCCCGACCACCCCTACACCCGGGAGCTCGTGGCCGCCGCACCCTCCATGACGTCCGAGCCCGCCGCGCCCGCGCCCCCGGGCGCCGAGCCGCTGCTGACGGTGGAGAACGTGCGGCGGGTCTTCCCGGTGCGGCGACCGACGAGCGGGGGCCCTCGGGAGATCGCCGCCGTGGACGGGGTGAGCTTCACGCTGGCCCGCGGCGGCTCGCTCGGCGTCGTCGGCGAGTCGGGCTCCGGCAAGTCCACGCTGGCCAACCTGTTGTTGCGCCTCGACCGGCCGGACGCCGGACGCATCGTGCTGGACGGCGTCGACCTGGCCACCGCGCCGGCCGCCGAGCTGCGCCGGCTGCGCCGACACGTGCAGCCGGTGTTCCAGGACTCCTACGGCTCCCTCGACCCCGCCCACACGGTCGCCGAGGCCATCGCCGAGCCGCTGCGGGCCTTCGGCGTCACGCCACGCGCGGCACGGGTCGCCGAGCTGCTCGACCTGGTGCGGCTGCCGGCCTCGACGGGTGCCCGCCGGCCGGCCGAGCTGTCGGGCGGTCAGCGACAGCGCGTGGGCATCGCCCGGGCCCTGGCCCTCACCCCGCGGCTGCTGGTCCTCGACGAGCCGGTGTCCGCGCTGGACGTCTCCGTGCAGGCCCGCATCCTCACCCTGCTGGGTGAGCTGCGCGCGGAACTGGGGCTCGGTTACGTGTTCATCTCGCACGACCTGGCCGTGGTCCGGCAGGTCTGCGACCGGGTCGTCGTGATGCGCCGGGGCCGGGCCGTGGAACAGGGCCGGGTCACGGACGTGTTCACCCGGCCGGAACACCCCTACACCCGGGAGCTGCTGGCCGCCGTGCCCGGCGCCCCCGACCACCGAACGACGCCGGCGCACCCGGCGAGGAGGCCGACATGACGCTTGCGGAGACCGATCGTACGGAGTTCGCCCGGCGGTGGGCCGAGTGGCACGACGCGCACGAGCGGAACCGCGCGGACCCGCACGGGTTCCTCGCGATCACCAGCCTGCGCTGGCTGACGCCCGAGCCGGCCCGTTTCGACGACGCCCCCGGCGTCTGGTCGAGCACGCCGGAGGGGGTGGTGGTCGAGCTGGCCGAGGGCGAGGAGCTCTCGGTCGACGGCGATCCGGTTCACGGGCGCCACCGCTTCGCCGAACTCGACGAGCGTGGTGGCGTGTTCGCCTCCTCGGGCCAGCTGGTGATCGAGGTCGCCAGGCGTGGCGGGCACGACATCCTGCGCCCCCGCGACCCCCGCCACCGGCTGCTGACGGAGTACCCGGGCACCCCGACGTACGACCCGGAGCCGGCCTGGGCGCGCCCCGGTCGCTTCGTGCCGTTCGACGCGCCGCGCGCGGTGACCGTCGGCGCCGTCGTCGAGGGTCTCGAGCACGTCTACGAGGCGCCGGGGCAGGTCGAGTTCGAGCTGGCCGGCGCCACCCGCCGGCTCACCGTGTTCGGCGGCTCGGCGCGCGGCGGGCTGCTGGCGCTGTTCACCGACGCGACATCGGGGGTGACCACGTACGCGGCCAGCCGCTCCCTGTCGATCGCGCCGCCGGACGGGGCGGGCGCGGTCACCGTCGACTTCAACCGGTCCTTCAACCTGCCCTGCGCCTACACCGACTTCGCCACCTGCCCGCTGCCGCCACGCGAGAACCGGCTGCCGGTGGCCGTGGCGGCGGGCGAGCGGCTGCCCGCCGGGCGCGGCGGCGCGGCCTGAACGGTCGCCTCTTGGCGTTGCTCAGCCGTGCCGCTCCGTGGCCCGGAGGCCGGCGAGCACCACGCCGACGATGCGCTCCGCGTCCGCGCGGGTGAACCGACGCATGCCGCGGTTGACGATCAGGTGCACCGGACCGGAGATCATCTCGCCGAGGAATGAGCTGTCGACCGGGGGGAGTTCGCCCCGGTCGACGGCAGTCTCCACCCGCCGCCGCATGGCGGCCACGCGCTGGTCGAGAATCCTGGTCAGCGCCTGGACGGTGGCGCTCTGGCGAGCGGGCTGGATGGCCTGTTCCAGCGTCCGCCCGAAGGGCGTCTCCAGGCCACCGGCGAGGGCCACCAGGAAGTCCACCAGGTCCCGGTGGATGTCGCCGGTGTCGGCGACCGAGGCGAGGTCCTCGGCGTAGCGCAGCAGCGCTTCGACCACCAACTCCTCGCGGTCCGGCCAGTTGCGGTAGACGCTCGTCTTGTGCACGCCGGCGAACTCGGCGACCTCCTCGTAGCGGAAGCCCGCGATGCCGTCGCGCGCCACGAGCTCGACGGTCGCGGCGAGGATCCGCTCTCTCACCCGCGCGTTGCGGCCACCGGGGCGCCGGGCCGGCGGCCGGTCAGTGGTCCCGTTGGCCATCGCCGCGCTCACCTCCTGTTTCCCCGCTCGGGTGCCGATTGTCGCCAGGTGCGGCGTTGCGGTGCAAGCCGAGGATAAGTAGTCTCGCTAAAAGCGACAGCTTGTCTCTTTAACCGACGGAACCGGGAGCCCACACGTGCACGTCCTTGTCTCCGGAGCCGGTGTCGCCGGACTCGCCTGCGCACTCGAACTCACCACCCGCGGCCACGACGTCACCGTCGTCGAGTACGGCCGCCACCTCCGGCTCGCCGGCACCCCCATCGACATCCGCGGTGACGCGATCGAGGCCGTGGAGCGGATGGGACTGCTCGCGGAGATCCAGCAGCGGCGGGTCCGGATGACCGAGCTCACCCGGTTCGTCGACAGCGCGGGCGAGCCGGTGGCCCGGATCCCGATGGCGGAGGTCAGCGACTCGGACGACGACATCGAACTCCTCCGCGAGGACCTCCTGCGGGTGCTCGCCGACGCGCTCCCGGACACCGTGGCGATCCGCTTCGGCGACTCCGTCGAGGCACTGACCGACGACGGCGTCGACAGCGGCGTCGACGTGCGTTTCGCGTCGGGCCGCACCGCGCGGTACGACCTGGTGCTCGGCGCCGACGGCCAGCACTCCGCGGTACGCGGGCTGGTGTTCGGGCCCGAGGAGGACCACCTCCGGCACCTCGGCGTCTACTTCGCCCTCGCCGACCTCCCCGCCGAGGCTCGCTCCACGGGCACCAACTCGATATACAACGTGCCCGGCCGGATGGCGGGCGTCTTCCGGTACGGCGGCCGGGCCGTCGCGGTCTTCCAGTTCCGCTCGGAACGGATCGACCACGACCACCGCGACCTGGACGCCCAGAAGAAGATCCTCGTCGACGCCTTCGCGGGCCACCGGTCGTGGCGGATCCCGGAGCTGCTCGACGCCGCCCGCGCCGATCCCGGCTTCTACCTCACCTCCGCGAGCCAGATCCACCTGCCCTCCTGGCACCGTGGCCGCGTCGCCCTCGTCGGGGACGCCGGATACAGCCCGGCCTACCTGTCCGGCCGGGGCACCTCACTCGCGCTCACCGGCGCCCACTTCCTCGCCGAGGAACTCGAACGGTGCGGCGACGACCACACCGCCGCGTTCGCACGGTACGAGGCCCGGCAGCGTCCCTATGTCACCTTCGCCCAGGGCCGGGTCCACAGCGGTCGTGACCGCATGCTGCCGACCACCTGGGCCGCCATCGCCGCCCGCAACGAGGCACTCCGGGCCGCCGGCGCCGGCGCCGGCGCGCCCCGGATCCGACACGCCGGAGAGGACGCACGGTGAAAGACACCCGGGAACAGCCCGCCCCCGACGCACAGGCGCACCGGTGGAGCGGGCGGCTCGTCCTCTGGGCGGCCGTGCTCACCCTCGCCAACGTCCTGGCCGACGTGGTCATCGGCTCACCCATGATGGTCCTGCCCCAGTTACTCGACCACTTCGACACCGACCAGGCCGCGTGGCTGAACGCGAGCGCGATGCTGGCCGGCGCCATCTGGTCGCCGCTGCTCGCCAAGAGCTCCGACATCTTCGGCAAGCGCCGGATACTCGTCGGCACGCTGCTCCTCGCCTGCGCGGGGGCGCTGGTCTGCCTCGCCGCCCCCAACGTCGGGATCTTCCTGGTGGGACGCTTCCTCCAGGGCGCCGCCTTCGCCGCGGTCTTCCTCACGGTGGCCCTCACCCGCCAGATCTGCGCCCCGCGGGTGGCGATGGCCGTGGTCGGGCTCGTGACGTCCGGCTCGTCGGTCGTCGGAATCGTCGAGCCGTTCCTGATGCGGCCGGTCATCGACGTGTTCGGCTACCGGAGCGTGTTCGTCGTGGCGGCGCTGCTCGCCGCGGTGGCCGCCCTCTGCGTGCGCTCCTTCATCCCGGAGTCGCCGATCCGCGGCACCGGCCGGATCGACGTGCGCGGGGCGCTCCTGCTCGGCGGCGGCCTCGGCGCGGTGCTCGCCTACGCCAGTCTCGGGAGCGACCTCGGATGGCTGTCCTGGGGCATGGTCGCGCTGCTGGCGGCCGGCGTCGCCGCCTTGGCCGGTTGGGCGCTCCTGGCGCTGCGGGTCGACGAACCCGTCATCGACCTCCGGGCCCTCAGCCGCCCGATCCTGCTGACCCTGCTGGCCCTGGTGCTGTCGGCGGGCTCCTTCCGGAGCATGCTGCAACTGACCGGCATCATCGCCCAGGTGCCGCCCGAGCTGGGGCTCGGCTACGGGCTCGGCGAAGGAGAGGCGGTCGCGGTGCTGCTCGCCACGCCCAATCTCGGCATCGTGATCGGCGGCCTGTGCGCCGGATGGGTCGCGGGGCGGGTCGGTCCCGCCCTGCCCCTTCTCGGCGGCATCGCCCTCGGGTCCGTGGCGACCTTCGCGATGCTGGCGGGCGTGGCGACGCTGCCGCTGGCGATCGCCTGCGGCGCCATGCTCGGCCTGGCCGCCGGCGCGATCGGCGCCTCCGGCTACAACCTGGCGACCAGCCTCGAAGCGCCGGAGCGGCAGGGCACGACCGCCGGCCTGGTGTCGGTGGTGCTCGCCCTCGGCTCGGTCGTCGTCAACATCGCCGGGGGCGAGGTGCTCAAGGCGACCATCGTTCCCGGGACCTTCGCCGACGGCGCCCCGGTGAGCACCGCGACCGGCGTGTACCTCTACGTCGCGATGGCGGGAGTGCTCTTCACCCTCGCCGCGGTGCCCGCGACGCTGCTGGCACGCGGCCGGCCCGCCGCGCCGGCCGGCCCCGGGGCACCGCGGCGTCCGGCTTCACCCGTGGTCAGCAGGTAGCCGGGTCAGAGCTCCTGTGGGCTGCCGGTCAACACCACCCGGCCCGTGACCTGTTGCGGGTTGACGAGCAGGTTGTATATCGGGCAGTTGCGCTCGACCGCCTCGTGCAGTTCCCGGATGCGCTCCGCCGGCGCCGGCGAGGTGACGTGCACGGTGTACGCGATGTTGTGCGGATAGATCGGGGTCTGCTCGAACCCCGGCGACCCGGCGCGCGGATCGTGGTCGGCCTGCACCTCGACCTCGAGCGAGTCGAGCGGGATCCGCAGGTCGGCCGCCTGGATGAGGAAGACGTGGGTGAGGCAGCTGGAGAGCACGCCGAGTTGGATCTCGGGAGAGGCCGGGCCCAGGTCGTAGCCGGCGAAGTCCGCACCCGAGTCGCTGATGATCTGGTGCTGCCTGATGCGGATGCGGCGCACCCCGCTGCGGGACTCGGCGGTGGCGCGGGCCCGGATCCGGTTGGGCTGGGTCAGCGGATTCGCCTTCGCGGCCTCCCGTCTGGCGAGCAGGGCCGCACGCTTGACCTCCAGGTAGGCGCGCAGCCCCGGTTGGGGGTCGTCCGCGGTGTCGAGCACGTCGCCCACCGGCTTTCGGGTCGTCTTGGTCGTGGTCATGCGAAGGCGCTCCTTGCGAGGGGCCGTCCGTTCCTCGGGAGGTCATGCCGAAGGGACGTACGGAGAACGGAGAGTGGGGAAGGGAGAAAAAGAAGGACCACGGGTGACGCGGTGCGGCGCCGGGCTCTGGTCCACCGCGCCTTCTCGGCGCGCGCGAACTGCGCCTGATCAGGCGTGACAGAGAATGCTGGAGACCCGGAGCAGGTCGATGTGCCGGCGGAGAACACGGGCCACACCGACCAGCCGGACGGGGGCGTCGTACTCGTGTGCCGCCATGACGTCCCCCCTTTCCTTCCAGCGCGATGTCGCCCGACGGTAACCAGGGGACTTTTCCGACGTCAACCGGCGTATCACTCCCCGGACAACCACCTCGGGCCGAAAAGGAGTCAGGGAATGCCGCACCCACGACGGAACGGACCCGCCACGCCACGCGAGCTCGGGGTGCGGCGGGTCGACGCGCACACGTACGTCGTCGCGGGCAGCGACGTCAACTGGGTCATCGTGCGGGACGGAAACGCGGCGACGCTGATCGACACCGGGTATCCACACGACCACGACCGGGTCCTGGCCTCGCTCGCCGCCGTCGGGGTGGCGCCCGAGGAGGTGGTCGCCGTGCTGGTGACGCACGCCCACGTCGACCACCTCGGCGCCGCCGAGCGGCTGCGCTCCCGCTACGGCACGCCGGTGCTGACCCACCCCGAGGAAGTGCCGCACGCCAGGCGGGACTTCCTCGACCAGGCGACGCTCGGGCAGATCGCCGCCCGCGCCTGGCGGCCGGCGGTGCTGTCCTGGGCCGTCCGCGCCGTCCGGGCCGGGGCGACCGTGGACGTGCCGGTCGCCGAGCCGCGCCCCTTCCCCCGGTCCGGCCGGCTCGACCTGCCGGGCGGGCCGCTGCCGGTCCACACCCCGGGACACACCCGCGGGCACTGCTCCTACCTGCTGCCGGACAGCGGCGTCCTGGTCAGCGGCGACGCGCTGGTCACCGCGCATCCCACCTCCCGGGCGCGCGGGCCCCAGCTGCTGCCCGGCATGTTCCACGCGGATCGTGACCGGGCCCTGCGGTCCCTGGCGGTCCTCGAGGCGCTGGACTCGGAGTGGCTGCTCCCCGGCCACGGGCCGGCCCTGCGGATCAGCGCGCGGGCCGCGGTCGCCAGGGCCCGCGCGACGAGCCGATCGCCCCGTCTCTGACTACAGTGAGTAAGGGAGAGAGCGGTCACCGGCCGATGATGCCGAGGGAAGGTGTGGGCATGGCACAGCGCGTCACCTGTCGCAGGGTCTACGAGGACACCTCCGCCGAGGACGGCAAGCGGGTGCTCGTCGACCGGGTCTGGCCACGCGGCCTCAGGAAGGAGGCCGCGCACCTCGACGAGTGGCTGCGGGACGTCGCGCCCTCCACCGAGCTGCGCCGCTGGTACGGGCACGAGCCGGAGCGGTTCGCCGAGTTCCGGCGACGCTACCTCGCCGAGCTGCGCGATCCCGAGCACCGGGAGGCCGCCGGCCGGCTGCGCGAGCTGGCCGCCCGGGACCGGATCACCCTGCTGACCGCCACCCACGATCCGGACCACAGCCAGGCGGCCGTCCTGGCCGAGTGGCTGGCCGACGGCTCCGGCGGCTGACACCCGGGCGCCCGCCGCCGGGGCCGAGGGCCCCGGTCGGCGGGCGCGGTTCGCGTCAGGCCGTGGCGCAGGCGCTGCCGCTGAGGGTGAAGGCGGTCGGCGCGGTGTTGCTGCCGCCCCGGTTGGCGGTGAAGCCGAGGGTGACCGAGCCGGCCGCCGGGATGGCGGAGGTGTAGGACGCGGGGGTCACGCTGACGTTGCCGCCGCTCTGCGTCGGCGTGCCGCCCCACATGTTGTTGATGGTCTGGCCGTTGGCGAACGTGAAGGCGAGCGTCCAGCCGTTGATGGCGGTGGTGCCGGTGTTGCGGATGGTGATCTCGCCCTGGAAACCGCTGCCCCAGTCGCCGACCACCCGGTAGGCGACGGAGCAGGTGGCGCCCGGGGTGCCGCCGCCCGTGGTGGTGACGCTCACCGTGGCGGAACGCGCGGAGCGGTTGCCGGCCGCGTCGCGCGCGTAGACGGCGAAGGTGTAGGCGGTACTGGCCGTGAGGCCGCTGACGGTGACCCGGTTGGTGGTGGAGGTGGCGACGGCGCTCTCGGTGCCGCCGCTGACGCGGACCACGTCGTAGGCGGTGACCCCGACGTTGTCGGTCGAGGCCGTCCAGGCGAGGGTGGCGGACGTGGCGGTCACGCCGGACGCCGTGGGCGTGCCGGGCGCGGTCGGGGCCTGGGTGTCGGCCGGGCCGCCGCCGCCGAAGACGGTGGCCTCCCGCGAGGTCTGGGTGATGCCGTTGACGCCGTTGAAGATGCGCTGGCCCCAGGTGCTCAGGTTGTCCGGGTCGAAGCCGATCGCGAGGTCGAGGATCGGGTCGGTGTTGCCGCTCCAGGACCAGGCGAGATAGCCGAGCCCCAACCGCTGGGCGGTGGCCAGGATGGTGTCCTCGTCCGGGTCCCCCCACTGGTCGGCGGGCCCGCCGAACTCGCCGATGACGATGGGCAGTCCGGCGTTGACATAGGCGTTGAGGTAGTCGGTGACCGACTGGGCGGTGCTGTAGACGCTGTACATGTGGATCGAGAACAGCAGGTTGCCCGTGGGGTCCGCGTCGTAGACGGTCTGCGCGTTGGCACGCATGACGCCCTGCCAGTCCTGACCCCAGTTGGGCGCGTCCACCATGATGGTGTGCTCGAACCCGGCGTTCCGCAGCTTCTGGACGGCGGCGACGGTGGGCGCGGTCCAGCCGGCCGGATCGGTGTTGCCCCAGGGCTCGTTGCCGATGTTGATGACGACGTAGTCCTCCTGGCCGACCAGTACGTCCCGCAGGCTGATCCAGTAGTCGGCCGCGCTGTCGAGCGTGCCGGCGGCGGCTTCCTCGCCGTAGCCGGTGGTGTCGTGGACCTCGAGGACGCAGATCATCCGGTTCTGCTTGCAGAGGTTGATCACGTTGGCGACGTCGGCGGCGTCGTTGCGGGTCCAGCGGTCGCCGTTGGACAGGACGACGCGCACGGTGTTGGCGCCGTACTCCTTGATGTCCGCGAACGACTGGGTCTGGTTGGTGTACCAGGTGTGGGCGTGGTTGACCCCGCGCATGACGAAGTCGTTCCCGTTGCGCTCCACCAGGCGGCCGTCGCTGATGTGCAGACCGGTGGCCTGCGTGCTCGGCGGCTCGGCCGGCGCGGCCTGGGCGGTCTGCCCGAGGCCGAAGAGTGTCGCCAGCGCGGCCAGGAGGGCGACGAGCGCTCGCGCGCCCGTCGGGGTGGTACTCGTTCCGGTTCTCGATCTCACTTCGGCTCCCTGAGTGGTCGGTCGAGCGCGGTGCGGCACGGCACGCGCTTGGGAGCGCTCCCAAGTCGCAGCGTGCACTGTTTTCCCAAGCCGTCAAGGTCCGGCGGCGCGAGCGTCAGACTTTTGTCGCGAAATCCTGTCGGGCCCCCAGCCCGGCGGGCCGCGCCGATCTCCTCGGAAACCGGGGACGTCACGCCTATGGACACCACTCGAACGGCGGGGCTAAGTTCTGCGCCGAAGCCAACCCCCCGGCGTTCGCCGGCGCGTTGACGCGGCCGGTGGACGCCGGCCGGCACTGATCGACCGGAACGGAAGTACCACTCATGCGCGGACGTGTTCCGTGCCGACTCGCCGCGCTCGCCGGCGTGACGGCGCTGCTCAGCTCCTGTGGCATCGTCGGCGGGGACGACGGCGTCGTCACCCTGGACTTCTGGTGCTGGGGCGACGTGCCGTCGGCACGGGTCGAGGCGTTCAACGCCGCGCACCCCGACATCCAGGTGCGCCGCACCGACGCGGGCGGCGGCAACGACTCGGCGACGAAGCTGCTGACCGCGAGCCGGGCGGGCAACGCGCCGGACGTCACGTGCGTCGAGTACCAGACGATCCCGGCGCTGGTGGTCTCCGACGTGCTGGCGGACATCGCCGACCACGTCGACGGGCTGACCGACGAGTTCACCGACGAGACCTGGCAGTTGACCAGCTTCGAGGGGCACGTCTACGGCGTTCCCGACGATGTCGGGCCGATGGTGCTGCTGTACAACCGGGCCAGGTTCGAGGAGTTGGGCCTCGCGGTCCCCGCGACCTGGGAGGAGTTCGCCGAGGTCGCCGCCCAGGCCAGGGAGCGCGACCCCGAGACCTACGTCGCCACGTTCTCGCCGACGGAGTTCGGCAACTTCGCCGGACTCGCCCAGCAGGGCGGCGCCACCTGGTGGGAGGTCGAGAACCGGAACTGGACGGTCGGCATCGACGACCCGGCGTCGGTGCGGGTCGCCGAGTACTGGCAGGACCTGATCGACCGCGACCTGGTGAGCGCCGAGCCGCTGTTGACGCCCGAGTGGAACAACCGGGTCAACCGCGGTGAGGTCCTGACCTGGCCGGCGGGCCTGTGGTCGCCCTCGGTGATCTACAGCATCGCGGAGGGGCAGGCCGGCGACTGGGCGATCGCGCCGCTGCCGCACTGGGCAGGCGAGTCCGACGCCGTGGCGTTCCAGGGTGGTTCGGCGCTGGCCGTCACCAACGACGCCGAGGACGTGGCGGCGGCCGTGGAGTTCGTCAGCTGGATGGAGACGGCGTCCGAGTCCACGGACCTGCAGATCGCCGGCGGCCAGTACCCGGCGTCGCTGGGCGGCCAGGCGGCGGCCGCGCTCAGCGAGCCGCCGGGGCTGACGGCCGGCCAGGAGGACTACTGGGACGTGGCGACGTCGGCCGCGACGAACACCGTGCCGCACATCCAGTGGGGGCCGAACGTGACCACCGCGAGCGACGCGTACGGTGACGCGTTCTCCGCGGCGCTGCGCGACGGGACCCCGCTGGTCGAGGCGCTGCGGCGCACCCAGCGGGAGGTCGTCGCGGAGATGGAGCGCGTCGGCTTCCACGTCACCACCGACTGAGGTCGGGGCCACGCCCGGCGCCGCCCCCTCCCCCCCTCTTCTCGTTCCCGTCACCAGCTCGGAAGGCAGCCATGCCACGCAAGACCCCGCGCCCGCGCGGCGCCACCGCCAGAGGCGGTCTCGGCGGATTCCTCGCCCCCTACGTCTTCCTGACCCCGGCGCTCGGCCTGTTCCTGGCCTTTCTCGCGATCCCCGTCGGGTACGCGCTGTACCTGAGCGTGCAGGGCCTGCGGATCGTCGACGAGGGGGTCTTCGGCACCCGGCGCGAGGTGTTCGTCGGGCTCTCCAACTACGCGGACATCCTGACCGACGGTTCGTTCTGGGCCGGGTTCGGGCGGATGGCGCTGTACGGGGTGCTCGCCGTGCCGCTCACCCTGGGCGGGGCGCTGCTCTTCGCGCTGCTGCTCGACCACGGCGGCGCCCGGGCCCGCCGCTTCTCCCGGGCCGCGATCTTCGTCCCCTACGCGGTGCCGGGTGTCGTCGCCTCGCTGCTGTGGGGCTTCATGTACCTGCCGTCGACCAGCCCCTTCAGCCATGTCACCGAGGCGTTGGGTCTTGGCACCATCCCGTTCCTGGACGCCGGCGGGATCTTCCCTTCGCTGGCCAACGTCGCGATCTGGGGCGGCATCGGCTTCAACATGATCATCATCTACACGGCGCTGCGCGGCATACCGCCCGAGCTGGCGGACGCGGCGCGCGTCGACGGCTGTTCCGAGTGGCGGCTGGCGTGGCGGATCAAGGTGCCGCTGGTGGCGCCCGCGCTGGTGCTGACCGGTCTCTTCGCGCTCATCGGCACGCTCCAGGTGTACGGCGAGCCGACCATGCTGAAGCCGATGACCATCGAGATCTCCGAGACCTGGGTGCCGCTGATGCACGTCTACCGCGACGGGTTCATCCGCGACGACCTGCCGATGGCGGCGGCCGGCTCGGTCGTCCTGGCCGTCGGGACGCTGGTGCTGTCGCTGGCGCTGCTGCGGGTCACCCAGCGCCGCACCTTCGAGGGGCTGCGGTGAGCGCCCCGGCCGCCGAGGCGCGGCGGCGTCCCGTGCTCCTCCCCCACCAGCGGGCCCGCGTGGTGCCGACGGCGGTGCTGCTGATCGGCGCGTTCTACTGCCTGGTCCCGATGGTGTGGATCGTGGTCGCGGCGTCCAAGTCCCCGGCCGAGCTGTTCTCCACCTTCACCTTCAGCCCGGGCACCGGTCTGCTGGACAACCTGCGCGAGCTGTTCGCCTACGAGAACGGGGCGTTCGGGCGGTGGGCGCTCAACAGCCTGCTGTACGCGGGCGTCGGCTCGCTGCTGTGCACGCTGATCTCGACCGTGGCCGGATACGCCTTCTCCCGCTACGAGTTCCCCGGCCGCACCGCGCTGTTCTACCTGATCCTGGCCGGGGTGCTGCTGCCCGGCATGCTGCTGGCGATCCCGCAGTACATCATCATGACCAAGATCGACATGGTGGGCAGCTACTGGTCGGTGCTGCTGCCGGGGCTGATCTCGCCGTTCGCCATCTACCTGGCCCGGGTCTACGCGGACGCCACGGTGCCGCTGTCGACGATCGAGTCGGCGCGGATGGACGGGGCCAGCGAGTACCGCATCTTCGGGACCATCGCGCTGCCGATGATGCTGCCCGGCATGGTGACGATCTTCATGCTCCAGTTCGTGGGAAACTGGAACAACTTCCTGCTGCCGTACGTCATGCTGTCCGACGAGAGCCGGTTCCCGATCAATGTCGGCCTGTTCACGCTGCTTTCCAAGGGGTCGGGCGAACCGGCCCTCTACAGCGTCGCGATCGTCGGCACCGCCGTCTCCATCGTGCCGCTGATCGCGCTGCTGCTCTTCCTGCAGCGCTTCTGGCGACTCGACATGATCAGCGGAGGTTTGAAGGGGTGAGCTCGCAGCGGTCGGCCATCGACGCCTGGCGCTCGGCGCCGAGGACCGCCCTGCCGGTGTTGCGTGAGCTGGTGATCCACGGGCCGCAGTCCCGCACCGACCTGGCCAGGCGTCTTGGCCTGTCGTCGGGGAGCCTCACCCGGCTGACCAAGCCGCTGGTGGCGGCGGGCCTCGTCGTGGAGCGCGACGTCCGGCACGATCCGGTCAACGGGCGCCCCACCCGGCCGCTGGAGGTCGTCGCCGACCGGCTGCTCTTCCTCGGCCTCAAGCTGACCAACGACCGGGTGTACGCCGTGCTCACCACGCTGCGCGCCGAGATCGTGGCGCGGGAGAGCGCGCCGCTGACGGCGCCCAGCCCGGGCGAGGTGGTGGCGGAGGCCGGGCGGCTCGCCGACCGGCTCACGGCGGCCGGCGGCGCGCCGGTCGCGGCGGGCGTCACCTTCGGCGGGGACGCGACGGCCCCGGCGCTGGTCGAGGAGAGCGAGCTGGTCGACTCCGGCATCCTGGGCTGGCAGCGGGTGCCGATCCGCCGGCTGCTGGCGGACCGGCTCGGCATGCCGTGTTTCGTGAAGAACGACGTGGCCGCGCTCGCCGACTCCTACCAGTGGTTCGGGGAGGCGCGCGGGGTGCGCGACTTCGCGGTGGTCACGGTCGGGGACGGCGTGGGGTACGCGCTGTTCACGCACGGCCGGGCGGTGCGGATGACGGAGGCCGACCTCGGGGAGTTCAGCCATCAGATCCTCGACCCGGGCGGGCCCATGTGCCCGGCCGGGCATCGGGGGTGCGCCGCCTCGTACGTGACGACCCGGTCGATCCTGATGACCGCGGCCCAGGGCATGCGCCGCTTCCCCACCTACCGCGAGGTGCTGCGGCTCGCGGCGGCCGGCGACCCGGTCTGCCGGGAGGCGGTGCGGCAGGCCGCGTGGGCGCTCGGCGTGATGATCGCGAACGTGGTCAACGCGACGACGGTGAAGACGGTGATCGTCGCCGGCGAGGCGGTGGACGTGGCCCGGGTCCGGCGCGCCGACCTGGACGCGGGGCTCGCCGCGCGCCGCCGGGACGTCGCCGGCATCGACGTGGCGGTGCGCGCCCACGACTTCCACGACTGGGCGCGCGGCGCCGCGGTGGTGGCCATCCGCGCGCACGTCGCCGACGCCGCCTGACGCCCGCCCGCCGGCCGTCGGCCGCGTCATGATGGGGCGGAGGGAAGGAGTCCGATGGCGGTGCTCGAACCGGAGCGGGCGGCGGCCGGGGCACGGTCGGTCGCGGAGCTCGACGAGGTGATCACCGGCTGCCGGGCCTGCCCGCGGCTGGTGGTGTGGCGCGAGGAGACGGCCCGGGTGCGGCGGCCGGCGTACCGGGAGTGGGAGTACTGGGGCCGGCCGGTGCCGGGGTTCGGCCCGGGCGACGCGGCGGTGCTGGTCGTCGGCCTGGCCCCGGCGGCGCACGGCGGCAACCGGACGGGGCGGATGTTCACCGGGGACCGGGCCGGCGACGTGCTGTTCCGGGCGTTGTACGACGTCGGTCTGGCCGACCGTCCGACGTCCACGCGGCGGGGCGACGGGATGACGCTGCGGGGGGTGCGGATGACCGCGCCGGTGCACTGCGCGCCGCCGGCGAACCGGCCGACGATCGAGGAGCGGGACACCTGCCGCGCCTGGCTGGTGCGCGAGCTGCGGCTGCTGCGCCCCACCCTGCGGTCCGTGGTGGTGCTGGGCGGCTTCGGTTGGCAGGCGCTCTGGCCCGCGCTCGCCGCGGCCGGCCGCCCGGTGCCCCGGCCGAGGCCGAGGTTCGGCCACGGGGCGCGGGTGGCGCTGCCGGCCGTCGACGCGGCGGGTGGGCCGCTCACCGTGTTCGGCTGCTACCACGTCAGCCAGCAGAACACCTTCACCGGCCGGCTCACCCCGGCGATGGTCAGGGAGGTGCTGACCGAGGCGGCGCGGGCGGCCGGCCTGCGGTAAGCGCTCCGCGGCGGGCCATGGTTCTCTGCGGCGCCGTCGTGGCTGGTCGCACCCACGGAGCCGCCCGACGGTGCTTCCGCGCGCCCTTCGGGGCGTCGCCGAAGCGGGCCGTGCCCGACCCGCTCGGATCCTCGGTGGCTCAGGAGAGCGGCGCCGTCGACTCCCTGATCACCAGGCGGCTCGGGACGGTCTCCACGCCGGCGCGCGGCCGGCCCTCGATCGCGCTGAAGAGCGCCTGGGCGGCGGTCCTGCCGACCTGTTCGAGATTGAGGTCGACGCTGGTCAGCGGCGGGCGCCCGCCGGAGGTGAGGATCTCCCAGTTGTCGAAGCCGAGCACGGCCACGTCCTCCGGCACCCGCCGGCCGCGCTCGCGCGCCGTCTCCAGCACGCCCCTGGCGATCTGGTCGCTGCCGCACAGGATGGCGTCCAGCGCGGGGTGGCGGTCCAGGAGCATGCCGGCGGCGGCCCGCCCCCACCCCTCCGACCAGCTGCCGAAGAGGACCTCGCCGACGAGCGGCAGGCCCGCCTCGGTCAGGGCCGCCACGGCGCCCTCGGCCCGCTCGCGCGCCGCCGCGTAACCGGGGTCCCCCGAGATGTGGGCGATCCTGGACCGGCCGCAGGCCAGCAGGTGCTCGACCGCGAGCCGTCCGGCGCCGACGCTGTCCGGCACGATCGACAGGTCCGCCGGGTCCGTCGAGGGCGCGTAGGCGTAGACGACGGGCACCGGGAGGTCCCTGCCGAGCGAGGACCTCGGGTCGGTGCGGCTGCCCACCACGATCAGGCCGTCGACGCGCCGGCCGAGCAGCGCCCGCACGTGGTGCTGCTCGCGGAGCGCGTCCCCCCTGGCGTCGCACAGGAAGACGGCGACCCGGCCCACCCCGAAGGCGTCCTCGGCGCCCATCAGGATGGGGATGCTGAAGCGGCCCTCCAGGTCGCCGGTGAGCAGGCCGACCGTGCCGGTGCGGCCGGCGGGCAGGCCGCGCGCCAGCGGGTTGGGCTGGAAGGCGAGCCGCTCGGCGGCCTCGATGACCCGCTGCCTGGTCTCGGCGCGCACCTGGCTGCGCCCGTTGAGCGCCTTGGACGCGGTGGCCAGGGACACCCCGGCCAGTCGCGCGACGTCGCTGAGCTTGGCCGCGGGCGGCCGGGACGGGCGGTCCGGTGGCTGCGTCATGCCCTGCGTCCTCCCCCTCGGCACGGCTACCGCGCGCCGTGTGCCCGCGCCGAGTGTAACCGAGCCCCGGAGGCCCTGCCGAAAGTCGTTTCGGGGACGGGAAATCCGTCGCCGCAGGATGCATTGACGGTTTGTCAGTCCGCCTCTACCTTCCGCCCGAAAGCGTTTTCGGCTGGGCTGCGCGCGAAGGAGTCAGACCATGGGACGAAAGGCTGTGTCCGCGGTCGCCGCGGCGCTTGTCGCCGCCGGCCTGCTGACGGCCTGCGGGGGCGGCGGGAGCGGATCCGCCGGCACGGGTGCCCCCGAGGGCGTGGACGACGGCACGACGCTGACGATGTGGACCAGGGCCGCCACGGGCCCGCAGAGCGAGGCGCTGGTCGAGGCGTACAACGCCGGCCACGAGAACACCGTCGAGCTGACCGTGGTGCCCACGGACGACTACCAGGCGAAGATCGGGGCCGCCGCCGGCTCCGGCGAACTCCCCGACCTGTTCGCCTCCGACGTGGTGTTCGCGCCGAACTACACGTCGAGCGGGCTCTACGCCGACCTGACCGACCGCATCGCCGCGCTGCCCTTCGCCGACGACCTGGCCGCCTCGCACCTGGACGCCGGCACCTGGGAGGGCGCCCGCCACGTGGTGCCGCACACCCTGGACCTGTCCGTGCTCTTCTACAACCGCGACCTCTACCGGCGGGCCGGGCTCGACCCCGACCGGCCGCCGACCACCCTGGAGGAGTGGGACGAGCAGGCCAGGGCCGTCGACGCGCTGGGCGACGGCGTGGACGGGACCTTCTTCGGCGGCAACTGCGGCGTCTTCACGTGGTGGCCGTCGATCTGGGCCGCCGGCGCCGAGGTCCTCGACGAGGACGGCACCTCGGCCGATCTTGACTCCGACACGGCCCGCCAGGTGTACGACACCTACCGCGGCTGGACCGCCGACGGCATCGCCGCCGCCGGCACCCGGGACGAGACCGGCACCACCTGGACCGGGGTCTTCCCCGAGGGAGACATCGGCGTGATGCCGATGCCCTCCACCACCTTCGGCCAGATGCCGGACGACCTGGACTTCGGCGTGGCCCCCATCCCGGGGCCCGGCGGCGGTGGCAGCAGCTTCGTCGGCGGCGACGCCATCGGGATCGCCGCCACCAGCGAACACCCCGACCAGGCCTGGAACTTCCTGCGCTGGTCGCTGGACGACGAGGCACAGCTCGACGTCGTGGCGGCCGGCGGCGACGTCGTCGCCCGCACCGATCTCGCGGCCAACGAGCACGCGGCGGCCGATCCCCGGCTGGTCACCATCAACGAGCTGGTCGCCGAGGGCCGCACCCCCTACGCGCTCAACTTCGGCCAGACCTTCAACGACCCCAACGGGCCCTGGCTGGCGCTGATGCGGAACGCGGTGTTCGGGGACGGCGACTCGGTCGAGGCCGACAACCAGGCCGTCACCGACTCGTTGCGCGACTGAGGGGCGGCGGATGAGCAGCCTCCCGCACCACCGCGCCGCCGCGCCCGCGGCCCGTCGGCGTCCCTGGTGGCGGTCCCGCGCCGCCCGGGGCGCCGCCTACGCCACGCCGACCGCCGTCTTCGTCGCCGTGTTCTTCGTGCTGCCCCTGCTGCTGGTCGGCCGGATGTCGGCCAGCGAGTGGCCGCTGCTCGCCGGCGACCGCGGCCTCAACCTGCCGGAGAACTACCTGGACGTGGCGGGCAACCAGCTGTTCTGGCCGGCCGTCAGGTTCACCCTGCTCTACACCGGCATCGTCACGGTCGCGCTGCTCGGTCTCGCCCTGCTGCTGGCGCTGCTGGTGCAGGAGGCGCGCCCCGGCACCGGCTTCTTGCGCACCGCCTACTTCCTGCCGAGCGTGCTGGGCCTGGCCTCCGCCTCGCTGCTGTTCTGGGGCCTGTACAGCCCCTCCATCGGGCCGGTCGGGCCGCTGCTGAGGCGCCTCGGCCTCGTCGAGGGGGACGTCTCCTTCCTCGGCTCACCGGGCGCCGCGCTGGCCTCCACGGTGTTCCTGGTGGTGTGGAAGTTCGCCGGCTTCTACATGCTGATCCTGCTGGTCGGCCTCCAGCGGATCCCGGTCGAGGTGTACGAGGCGGCGCGGATCGACGGCGCGCGACGCGGGCAGATCTTCCGCTCCGTCACGCTGCCGCTGCTGCGTCCCTCGCTGGCGTTGACGCTGATCCTCTGTGTCACCGGATCGCTGCTCGCCTTCGACCAGTTCTTCATCCTCACCAAGGGCGGCCCCGACAACAGCACCGTGACGGTGGTCCAGCTGATCTACCGGGAGGCGTTCCAGCGGCTCGACCTGGGCACCGCGGCGGCCCTCTCGATGCTGGTGCTGGTGGTGCTGCTGGTCCTGAACGCCCTGCAGTTCCGCGGCCTGCGCCGCGCCGACGAGAGGTGAGGCGAGGGATGACACCCGGTCGTGCCTGGGGCAGGACCCCCTACTACGTGCTCGCCGGCGGTCTGGCGATCATCTTCCTCTTCCCGATGGTGTGGACGGCGTGGGCCTCGGTGGCCGGCCAGCCGGGCACCGCGCAGGAGTCGGGCCTGGGCCTCGGCAACTACCGCAGGCTGCTGGAGTACGACACCGGCCTGTGGCGCTACCTGGCGAACAGCGCGATCGTCTCGGTGCTGACCGTGGCGCTCACCCTCGGGGTCTCGCTGCTGGGCGGGTACGCCTTCGCCCGCTTCGACTTCCCCGGCAGGAACGCGCTGTTCCTGCTCACCCTGGCGATCCTGATGGTCCCCTACGCCACCCTGCTGATCCCGCTCTACGTGCTGCTCGGCGACCTCGGCCTGCAGAACTCCTACCTGGGGCTGAGCCTGGTGCTGGCGATGTACCAACTGCCGTTCGCCACCTTCATGATGCGGATCAGCTTCGAAGCGGTGCCGCGCGAGCTCGAGGAGTCGGCCCTGATGGACGGCTGCGGCACGTTCGGCGCGCTGCGGCGGGTCCTGCTGCCGGCCGTGGTGCCGGGGCTGATCACGGTGGGCCTGTTCGCGTTCCTGGCCGCGTGGAACGACTTCATCGCGCCGCTGATCCTGATCAGCGACGGCGAGAAGGCGCCGCTGCCGCTGGCCGTGGCCAACCTGCGCCAGCAGAGCATGGGCGCGATCGACTACGGCGTCACCGAGGCCGGGGTCGTGGTGCTCGCGGTGCCCTGCCTGCTGCTCTTCCTGCTGCTGCAACGGCACTACATGCGGGGCTTCATGTCCGGCGCGCTGAAGGGATGACCGACGTGACGACCACGATGTCGCCTGTGGTGCCCGGCGCGGGCCGGCTGCGCCCGTTGTCGCTCGCCGACGTCCGGATCACCGGCGGCTTCTGGGGCCGCCGGCAGGACGTCAACTCCCGGGCCACGCTCGACCACTGCCTGCGCTGGATGCGCCGGGAGGGCTGGATCGACAACTTCCGGGCCGCGGCCGAGGGCGGGATCGCCGGCCGGCGGCGGGGGCGTGAGTTCGCCGACTCGGAGACCTACAAGCTGCTGGAGGCCGTCGCCTGGGAGCGGGCCCGCCCGGGCGGCGCCCCGCCGGCGCCGGCCGCCGAGGTGGCGGCGCTGGTCGCCGCGGCCCAGGAGCCGGACGGCTACCTCGGCACGGCCTTCGGCCACCCCGGGCAGCCGCCCCGCTACAGCGACCTGGAGTGGGGCCACGAGCTGTACTGCATCGGGCACCTGATCCAGGCGGGGGTGGCCGAGGCCAGGTCGGGCGGCGGGCCGCTGGCCGAGGTGGCCCGCCGGGCCGCCGACCACGTCTGCGACACCTTCGGCAGCGACGGCGCCGTCCAGGGCCTGTGCGGGCACCCGGAGATCGAGCCCGCGCTGGTCGAGCTGGCCCGCGCCACCGGCGAGCAGCGCTACCTCGACCAGGCGGCGCTCTTCCTCGACCGGCGGGGCCACGGGGCGCTGCGCCGGGCCGAGTTCGGTTCGGCGTACTTCCAGGACGACGTGCCGGTCCGGGCGGCCACCGTCTTCCGCGGGCACGCGGTGCGCGCCCTCTACCTGGCGGCCGGCGCCGTCGACGTGGCGGTGGAGACCGGCGACGACGAGTTGCTCGCGGTGGTCGTCCACCAGTGGGAAGCGACGGTGGCGCGCCGCACCTATCTCACCGGCGGCATGGGTTCGCACCACCTGGACGAGTCGTTCGGCGAGGACTTCCAGCTGCCGCCCGACCGGAGCTACTGCGAGACCTGCGCCGGCGTGGCCTCGGTGATGCTGGCCTGGCGGCTGCTGCTGGCCACCGGGCAGCCCCGGTTCGCCGACCTGGCCGAGCGCACCCTGTTCAACGTCGTCGCGGCCTCGCCCGCCGAGGACGGGCGGTCGTTCTTCTACACCAACACCCTGCACCGGCGGACCCGTTCCACGGTCCCCGACCCCGAGGCGGCCAACCCGCGCGCCGCCTCCGGGCTGCGCGCGCCGTGGTTCGCGGTGTCCTGCTGCCCGACCAACGTGGCCCGCCTGCTGGCCAGCCTCGGCGGCTACCTGGCCACCACCGACGGTTCCGGGGTGCAGCTGCACCAGTACGCGGACGCCGAGCTGACCGCGGCGCTGCCCGACGGGCGCCGGATCGGCCTCCGGATCGACACCGACTACCCCGCGACGGGCAAGGTGTCGGTGCGGGTCACGGACGCCCCCGGCGGGGCGTGGACGCTCACGCTGCGGGTGCCCGGCTGGTCCTGCGACGGCGCGCGGCTCACCGAGCCGGCCGGGACGAGCCGGCCGGTCGGTCCCGGACCCGCCGCCGTCACCCGGGAGTTCGCGGTCGGCGACGTGGTGCGGCTCGCCCTGCCGATGGCCCCGCGCTGGGTGGCGCCCGACCCGCGGATCGACGCCGTGCGGGGCACGGTGGCGGTGGAGCGCGGCCCGCTGGTGCTGTGCGCCGAGTCCGTCGACCTGCCGCCGGGGCACGAGGTGGACGCGCTGCGCGTCGACCCCCGGGTGCCGCCGGAGGACGCGGAAGGCCGGGTCGTGGTCCGGGCCGAACTGGCCTGCCCCGACGACCACGCCTGGCCCTATCAACGGTTCGAGGGGCCGCGCACAGCGGCGGCCCCGCCGGAGGACGGCTTCCGGGCCGTCCTGGTCCCCTACCACTCCTGGGCCAACCGAGGCCCCTCCACCATGCGGGTCTGGCTGCCGACGGCAGACCCCGACCGAGGAGGTACGCGATGCGTTCCCGGCACCGAGGCAGGCGACGCGGACCGACCCTGATCGCCGCGTTCGTCCTGGCGTTGACGCTGGGCCCCACGGGGGCCCCGCCGGCCGCGGCGGACAACGACGCGATCGGCTACCCGGTCTTCGCCGGGGCCGACGAACCCGTGCCGGAGCTCGACGCCGGGTTCGCCGTCACCGGCACCCTGCGGGCCCAGTACGAGGCCGACCTGGCGGCCGGCGACGGCACCAGCTTCTGGATGGACCGGATGCTGGCCAGGCGCGGCCCCGACCCGGCCGGCGACTGGCTCTTCACCAGGGGCCGCGCCGTCTTCATGAAGGAGCACGACCCGTCCCGGCTCGGCTTCGCCGGCGACGTCGCCTACTGGGAGAGCATCGACAACCGCGCCGCCTACACGATCACGCTCGCCGTGGACGGCCAGGAGGTCAGGCTCACGGAGGACGTCGACGAGCGGGTGCAGACCCCGAGCCACTGGCGGAGCGAGTTCACCGGCGGCGGACTGCGGGTCACCCAGCGGAAGTTCGTCACCGACGCCAACGTGATGGTGACCTCCCTGGAGGTCACCGACACGGCCTCGGCCGGCCGCCGGGTCACGGTGCGCGCCGTCTCGCCGTACGCCACCACGGCCGAGGGCGCGGAGCTGACCGGCACCTTGCCGGCCCACAACAACCTCACCACGCTCTACCCACGGCTCTCCGGGGACGGCCTGGCCCCCGACGGCACGGCCCTCACCGGCACGCTCGACCTGCCGGCCGGCGGCTCGGCCACCACCAAGGTCCAACTGGGCTTCGTCACCGACGAGCTCACCGCGTCGCGACCGGCCTACGACGCGGTGCGGACGGCCGCCCCGGCCGCCGCCTTCGCCGACCACGTGCGGGCCTACAACCGCTGGTGGGTGGAGAACCTGCCGTACCTCGACATCCCCGACGACGACATCGAGAAGACGCTGTACTACCGCTGGTGGCTGCTGCGTTACAACTACCTGGACGCCGACATCCCGGGCGCCGACTACCAGTTCCCCACCTCCATGGAGGGGGTGCTGGGCTACAACAACGCCATCGCGCTGACCATCGGGATGTTCGTCGACGACCTCAAGTACCTGCGGAACCCGGCCTACTCGTACGGCCCCTGGGTGTCGGCCGGCGAGGTCTCCCGCAACGACCGGTACACCGACAACCCGGGCGACCCGGAGAACTGGTCCAACAGCTACACCCAGTACCTCTCGGAGTCCGCCTGGGACTCGTACCAGATGCACGGCGGCCCCGAGGGCGTGGTGCGCAACCTCGCCCAGTACGCGGCGGCGGACGTGCGCGGCCAGCTGGCGGAGTACGACACCGACGGCAACGGCCTGATCGAGTACGACTGGGGCGCGATGACCGGCAACGACGCCGACGCCGTGTCGTTCGACTGGCGCCCCGGCAACCTGGACCGCGCCGAGTCCGCCTACGTCTACAGCAACGCGCTGGCCGCCGCCGAGGCGTACGCGCTGCTCGGCGAGCGCGAGTCGGAGGCCGAGATGCGGGCGGTCGCCGAGCGGGTGCGGAACGCCGTGCTCGAGTACCTGTGGAACGACGAGGAGCGCCTGATCCAGCACCGGCACGTCGAGTCAGGCGACCTGGTGCCCTGGAAGGAGATCAACAACTACTACCCGTTCTCGGTGGGCCTGATGCCCACCCCGGACGAGGACCCCCGGTACCTGGACGCGCTGCGGCTGTGGGCGGACGCCGACGAGTACCCGATCTTCCCCTTCTACACGGCCAACCAGGCCGACAAGCGGGAGGCCGCCGAGCAGGGCCACCCGGGCAGCAACAACTTCTCCGTCATCAACTCAACGGTGACTTTCCGCTTCCTCGCCTCAGTGCTGCGGAACTACCCGAACGAGTACGTCGACAACGAGTGGTACGCCAGGCTGCTGTCCTGGAACGCCTGGTCCCACTACATCGACGGCGACAACAACTGGCCCGACCAGAACGAGTTCTGGGCCGACGGCAGCGCCGACCCGCAGGGCATCGGCTACCGCTCGTGGATCCACCACACCATCCTGGGCACCACCAACTGGACGGTGATCGAGGACGCCATGGGCTTCCAGCCGCGCTCCGACGACCGCGTCGAGCTGTGGCCCATCGACATCGGCTGGCCCTCGTTCGCGGTCACCGACATCAACTACCGGGGCACCGACCTCGCGGTGGTCTGGGACCAGCCGGGCGACGGGGAACGGCCCTACGGCACCTCGGTGCCGGAGGGCTACTCGGTCTTCCTCGACGGCGAGCGCGCCGTCACCGTGGACCGCCTCACCCACCTGGTGTACGACCCGGAGACCGGCGAGGTGTCGTTCCCCGAGGGCGGCGGCGAGGTGGTGAGCGCCACCACCGCGGAGCTCGCGGCCCCCGAGGAGGTCGTGTTCGGCCCCGGCGACCGGGTCACCGACGTGTTCGCCAAGGCGGGGCGGGACGTGACGGTGGCGTCCGAGCCGGTGAACCTGGCGGAGGGCGCGACGGTCAGCGCCTCGCACCAGGGGTCGGGCCGTCCGGCGGCGGCCGCCGTGGACGGGTTCACCATCAACGAGCCGTTCTGGGGCAGCGCCGGCTCCGGCGATCCCGAGGACTGGCTGGCGCTGGACTTCGGCGAGCCCGTCGCCGTGGACCGGGTGCGCCTCCACTTCGCCAGCGACAAGCGCGCCGGCGGCTACGCGGAGCCGGCGATGTACACCGTCCAGTACCGGCACGGCGACCAGTGGCGGGAGGTGCCCTCGGCGGTGCGCGCCCCGACGGCGCCGCGCGCCAACCTCAACGAGATGCGCTTCGACGAGGTGACCACCTCGGGGCTGCGGGTGCTGCTGACGCACCGGCCGGGACACGCGAGCGGCCTGAAGGAGTTCCAGGCCCTGGCCACCGGCGCCGGCGGCGCCGACGTGCCCAACGCGGCGCCGTGGCTGCGGGCGTGGCGGGACCCGGCGTTCGCCAGCCCGGGCGCGGCCCGGTTGGTCGGCGTGGTGAAGGACGACGCTCGGCCTGCCCGGCGGCTCGACGTCCGCTGGGACGTGGTCTCGGCGCCGGACGGCGGCGTGGCGCTGTTCGAGGACCCCACCGCGGCGACCACGGTGGCCCGCTTCACCGAGGGCGGCAGCTACACGCTGCGGCTCACCGCGGACGACGGTGAGCTGCGCTCGACCAGGGACGTGGTGGTGGACACCGAGGGCGCGGGCTCGGGACGGGTCAACGTGGCCCCGGCGGCGACCCCGAGCGCCTCGTACACCTCGGGCTGGGAGTCGCTCGCCGCGGTCAACGACGGCCGGGAGCCCACCTCGTCGGGCGACAGCCCGCGCTGGGGCAGCTGGCCCCAGAAGGGCACCCAGTGGGTGGAGTACCGCTGGCCGGAGCCGGTGCGCGTCGACGGCTCCGACATGTACTTCTTCCGCGACGCCCAGCCGGGCGCGGCCGACGGCGTCGGCGTGCCGAGCTCATGGGTGATCGAGTGGTGGGACGGCTCCGGCTGGCGGGCGGTCACGGACCCCAGCGGGTACGGGACGGCCGAGAACGCGTACAACTCGACCGACTTCGCGCCGGTGACCACCAACCGGATGCGGGCCAGGCTCACCGGCCACCCCGACCTGGCCGTCGGCATCCAGGAGTGGAAGGTGTACGCCCAGGCGCCGGAGGAGGTGCGCCCGGTGCACGTGCCGACCACCGTCGGCGTGGTGCCCGACCTGCCCGACGGGGTCACGCTGGTCTCGCCCGAGGGCGTCGCCACCGAGGCGGCGGTCGACTGGCAGCCGATCACCGAGGAGCAGGTGGCGCGCGGCGGCACCAGCGTGCGGGTGACCGGCCTCACCCGGAGCCCGCCGCTGACCGTGACGGCCACCGTGTGGGTGCGGGTCACGGACGCCGTGGAGATCACCAGCGTCGCCGAGGAGCGGCTGCGCACCCGCGCCGGCGTCCCACCCGCCATGCCGGGGACCGTGACCGCCACCTACAACGACGGTTCGCGGGACAGCGCGGTGCCGGTCGACTGGGCGGCCGTCCCGCCCGACACCTACGCGCGGCCCGGCACGTTCCAGGTCACCGGCACGGTGACCGGCACCGGCATCCGGGCCACCGCGACCGTGACGGTACTCGGCGACACCTGACGGTACGGCGGTGACGCGACGATGGGGGTGTGGACCAGCCGTGCAGGCCCGTCGGAATTCTTGAAATTCTTCCGGGGCCGCACATGAAACACCCCCATCCTTCATCGCTGCTGAATTTACGGCGAATTCACCGGGCCAGTTCGACAATGCGGTTCGATCCCGCCTAGGCTGCCAACTCCGCAGGTCAGAGGGGTGGCTAAACCTCTCCATCAGCAGCGCGCGGAAATCGCACCAGCACTTCACAAGCTTCTGGAGAAATTCGCCATGCCGAAAACCGAGGGACCCTGGAGCAACCGGCTCACGGCGCTGCCTGACTCGGCGTGGCACGAGGCGCTGCTGGCGCTCATCGCCGGACAGGTGTCGACGGCGACCGGCCGGGCCGAGTCGGCCACCCTCGACCCGGCCGCGCCGTGGCGCCGGCTCGGCGTCTACCGGCAGGTGGCGGAGCGGCTGCGGGCGGGTCTCGCCGAGGCGACCGGCCTCGACCTGCCGGCCACGCTGTTCTTCGACCAGCCGAGCCCGCGCGCGGTCGCCGAGTATCTACGGTCCCGGCTGCTCGGCACCGCCGCGTCCGCCGGGGACGAGACGGCCGGCGAGGCCGCCGAGACCCCGGCCACGGGCCCGGCACCGGCCGTCCAGGAGCCGATCGCGATCGTCGGCGCCGCCTGCCGGCTGCCCGGCGGCGCCGACTCCCCCGAGGCGTTGTGGCGGCTGGTCGACGAGGGCCGGGACGCCATCGGCGGGCTGCCGGACGACCGGGGCTGGGACCTGGACGCGCTGTACGACCCGGACCCCGGGCGCCACGGCACCGCGTACACCAGGCACGGCGGCTTCCTGCCGGGCATCGACCAGTTCGACCCGGCGTTCTTCGGGATCAGCCCCCGCGAGGCCAAGGCGCTCGACCCGCAGCAGCGGCTGCTGCTCGAGGTCTCCTGGGAGGCCATGGAGCGTGCCGGGATCGACCCGCACGGGCTGCGCGGCTCCCGCACCGGTGTCTTCGCCGGCGTCTCGCTCCAGGACTACGGCCCGGCCTGGCACGAGGCGCCCGAGGAGGCGCAGGGGCAGATGCTCACCGGTAACGCCCTGGGCGTGATGGCGGGGCGCGTCGCCTACACCTTCGGCTTCGAGGGGCCGGCCCTCACCGTCGACACCCAGTGCTCCTCCTCGCTGGTGGCCGTGCACCTGGCCGGGCAGGCGCTGCGCTCGGGCGAGGCCGATCTGGCGCTGGCCGGCGGGGTGACGCTGATGTCGACGCCCGGCATGCTGCTGGAGTTCAGCCGGAAGCGCGGTCTCGCGCCCGACGGCCGCTGCAAGGCGTTCTCCGTGGACGCCGACGGCACGGGTTGGGCCGAGGGCGCCGGGGTGCTGCTGCTGGAACGGCTCTCGGACGCCCGCCGCAACGGCCACCGGGTGCTGGCCGTGGTGCGCGGCACCGCCATCAACCAGGACGGCGCGAGCAACGGCCTCACCGCCCCCAACGGCCCGTCCCAGCAGCGGCTGATCCGCCTGGCGCTGGCCAACGCCGGGCTGCGGCCGGCCGACGTGGACGCGGTCGAGGCGCACGGCACGGGCACCGCCCTCGGCGACCCGATCGAGGCCCAGGCGCTGATCGCCGTCTACGGCCGGCAGCGGCCGGCGGGCCGGCCGCTGCACCTCGGCTCGCTCAAGTCCAACATCGGTCACCCGCAGGCGGCGGCCGGCGTCGCCGGGATCATCAAGATGACGGAGGCCATGCGGCACGGCGTGCTGCCCAGGACGCTGCACGTGCGCGAGCCGTCGCCGCACGTCGACTGGTCGGCGGGCGACGTGCGGCTGCTCACGGAGCCGGTGCCGTGGAGCCGTTCCGGCCGCCCCCGCAGGGCCGCCGTCTCCGCCTTCGGGGTCAGCGGCACCAACGCCCACGTGGTGCTGGAGGAGGCGCCGGACACGGAGCCGGCGCCCGCCGCGGCCCCGGTGCCGCTGGTGCTCTCGGGGCGCACCGGCGAGGCGTTGCGCCAGCAGGCGGACCGGGTCGGCGCACACCTGGCGGAGCGTCCCGAACTGACGCCCCTGGACGTGGGTTTCACCCTGGCGGGCCGGGCCCGCTTCGAGCACCGCGCGATCGCCGTCACCGGGGACCGTGAGCGACTGGTGGGTCAACTGGCCGCGTTGGCCGCCGACCGCTCGGCGGCAGGCCTGGTCAGCGGCGCGGTGCGGCCGGCGCTGCGGCACGGCGGGCCGCGCGGCAAGCTGGCCGTGCTCTTCACCGGGCAGGGCAGTCAACGCCCCGGCATGGGTCGGGAACTCCACGCCGCCTACCCGGTGTTCGCGCGGGCGCTGGACGAGGTGTGCGCCCGGGTCGACCCCCATCTCGAACGGCCGCTGCGGGACGTGATGTTCGCGGCGGACGGCTCGTCCGAGGCCGCGCTGCTCCACCACACGGCCTACACCCAGCCCGCGTTGTTCGCGCACGAGACCGCGCTGTTCCGGCTGGTCGAGTCCTGGGGGCTGCGGCCCGACCTGCTGGCCGGCCACTCGATCGGCGAGCTCACCGCCGCCCATGTCGCCGGTGTCCTCTCGCTCGACGACGCCTGCCGACTGGTCGCCGCCAGGGGCCGGTTGATGCAGTCCTGCCGGGCCGGCGGCGCCATGGTCGCGGTGCGGGCCGGTGTCGACGAGGTGCGCGAGTCGCTGGCCGGGACCGAGGGGCGGGTCACCGTCGCGGCCGTCAACGGCCCGCTGGCCACCGTGGTCGCGGGCGACGCCGACGAGGTGACGAGGATCGCGGAGACCTGGGGGGCCGCCGGCCGGAAGACCCGCCGACTCGAGGTCAGCCACGCCTTCCACTCCCCGCACATGGACGACATGCTCGACGCGTTCGCCGAAGTCGCCGGCGCCCTTACCTACCACCCGCCGGCGCTCGCCGTGGTGTCCACCCTGACCGGGGAGCCGGTCGGCGAGCGGGAGCTGTGCGCGCCCGAGTACTGGGTGCGGCAGGTGCGTGAGCCGGTCAGGTTCCTCGACGCGGTGCGCCGGCTGCACACGGAAGGCGCCGGTGCCTATCTCGAACTCGGCCCTGACGCCGTGCTGTCCGCCCTGACCCCCGGTTGCCTGCCCGAGGAGCCGGACGGCACGCCCCCCGTCGTGGCGGCCGCCGCCCGCGCCGGCCGTCCCGAGGCCGTCACCCTGCTCACCGCGCTGGCCGAGCTGCATGTGCACGGCGTTCCGCTCGACCTGCGCGCCCCCTACGAGGGCTCCGACGCCACTCACGTCGAGTTGCCCACCTACGCCTTCCAGCGCCGCCGCTACTGGCTCGACCGCCCCGCGGCCGCGCCCACGGCCCCACGGCGCCCCCGCCCGGCGGAACCCGTCGACCTGCGGTACCGCGTCGAGTGGCGCCCGCTCGGCCCGGAGCAGCCGCCGGCGCCCGACGCGCTCACCGGCGTCTGGCCGCTCCTCACGCCGCCTGCCGGGGTCGACGAGGAACTGGTCAGCCGCCTGTCCTGGGTGGTCGAGCGCCTCGGCGGCGAGGTCCTCAGGTTGCCGCTGTCGGCCGAGGACGCCGACCGGAGCCGGGTGGCCGAGACGTTGGAGAAGCGGGTGCTCGCCGAGGGCGGCCGCGTCGGCGGCGTGCTCTCGCTCCTCGCCCTCGACACCGAGCCGCACCCGGAGCACCCGGTGCTCACCCGGGGGGCCGCGCTCACCTGCGCCCTGTCCCAGGCACTGGCCGACCTGGCGGTCGCCGCCCCGCTGTGGTGCGTCACCCGGGGCGCGGTGCGGGCCGGGGACGGGGAGCCGGCGCCCGACCCGCGGCAGGCCCTGGTGTGGGGGCTCGGCCGCACCCTGGCGCTGGAACGCCCCGACGGCTGGGGCGGGCTCGTCGACGTGCCAGCCGAGGTGGACGACGAGTCACTCGGCTGGCTGGGCGTCGCGCTCACCGCACCTGGCGGCGAGGACCAGCTCGCGGCCAGGCCGACGGGACCGCTGGTGCCCCGCCTGGTGCCGGCGGGACCGGCCCCGGCCGCCGCCGAGCCCTGGCGGCCGCGCGGCACGGTCCTGGTCACCGGCGGCACCGGCGCGCTGGGCGCCGAGGCGGCCCGCTGGCTGGCCGCCAACGGCGCGAGCCGGCTGGTGTTGACGAGCAGGCGCGGGATGGACGCGCCGGGCGCGCAGGAACTGCTCGCTGAGCTCGGGGCTTCGGGCGCCCAGGTCACCGTCGTGGCCTGCGACGTGTCGGACCGGGCGCAGCTGGCCGGGCTGCTCGACTCACTCCCCGCCGACCAGCCGCTCACCGGGGTGGTGCACGCGGCGGGCGTCGGCGGCCGGCTCGCCCCGCTCACCGAGGTGTCGCCGGACGAGTTCGCCGCCACCCTCGCGGGCAAGGTCGCCGGCGCCGTCCACCTTGACGAGCTGCTCGCTGAACGCGGCGTGCCGGTCGAGGCCTTCGTGCTGTACTCGTCGATCTCCGGCGTCTGGGGCAGCGCCGGCCAGGCGGCGTACGGCGCGGGCAACGCCTTCCTGGACGCGCTCGCCAGCCGGCGCGCGGCCGCCGGCCTGGCGGCCACCGCGGTCTCCTTCGGCCCGTGGGCCGAGGCGGGCATGGGGGTCGAGCCCGGGCTGCGCGACTTCCTGCGGGAGCGTGGCCTGCCGCCGCTCGATCCGACGGTGGCCGGCGCCCTGCTGTGGGAGTCGGTGAGCCGCGGCGAGCACGGCGTGACCGTCGCCGACGTGGACTGGGACCGCTTCCTTCCGTTGTTCACGGCCGCGCGCCCGGGTCGGTTCTTCGCCGAGCTGGGCGTCGCGACCCGGCCGGAGACCACGGACGCCGTGCCGGCCGAGGAGGTCGGCTCGTCGTCGCGGCCACGCCCGGCCGAGCTCGCGGCCCTGCCCGAGGCGGAGCGCGCCCGGCGGCTGCTGGAGCTGGTGCGCGGCGAGGCGGCCGCGATCCTGGGACACGCGGCGCCGGAGGACGTCGAACCCGAACGTCGTTTCCTGGAACTCGGCTTCGACTCGCTGGCCTCCGTGGAGCTGCGCAGGCGGCTGGTGGCCGCCACCGGCCTGACGCTCGCCACTCCCGTGGTGTTCGAGCACCCGACGGCGGGCGACCTGGCTCGTCACCTCGGCGAGTTGACGCTGCGCGCGGCGAGCGCCGCCCGGCGCGCGGAGCGGGCCGACCGGCCCTCGTTCGGGGTGCGTGACCTGTACCGGCAGGCGTGCGGGATGGGCAAGTTCGCCGAGGGCGTCGACCTGCTGCGGGCCGCCGCCAAGCTGCGGCCGACGTTCCGGACGGCCGAGGAGTTCGGCCCGGTCGAGCCGGTGCGGCTGGCGACCGGCCCGGCGGAGCCGGTGCTGGTCTGCCTGCCCTCCATGGTCGCCCCGTCCGGGCCGCACAACTTCGCCCGCCTCGCGCTGCACCTGCACGGCCTGCGGGACGTCCACGCGCTGCCGCACCCCGGCTTCGGCGACGACGAACTGCTCCCGGCCACCAGCGACCTGGTCGTCGACCTGCACGCCGACGCGATCCAGCGCGCCTTCCCCGACGCCCGGGTCGCGCTCGCCGGCTACTCCTCGGGCGGCTGGCTGGCACACGCGGTCGCGGCCCGGCTGGAGGCGCGCGGCGGTGCGCCCGACGCCGTGGTGCTGCTGGACACCTGGTTCCCCAAGGACCGGATACCCGAGGAGCAGATCGAGGGTCAGTTGCGCGGCATCGCCGTCAACGACCAGGCGTACGCGCTGATGACGGAGGCCCAGGTCACCGCCCAGGGCGCCTATCTCGACCTCTTCGACGGCTGGCAGCCGACGACGGTGAACGCGCCGGTGGTGCTGGTGCGGGCCGGCGAGCGGATGCCGCAGGCGCCGAGTGACGAGGCGGCGGGCGAGGGACGTTGGACCACCGCGTGGGAGGTGGAGCACGACACGATCGAGGCCGTGGGCAACCACCAGACGATGATGAACGAGCACGCGGAGTCGACCGCGCGGGCGCTGCACCGGTGGTTGGACGGGAACCGGGAGTGAGGGGCCGGGCCCCGGCTCCGTGGCCGAAACTCGCCGCGTCACGCCGGTTCGCTACGGGCAGACATGATCACGTTACGCACCGCGATCGGGAGGGGCCGGAGCATGGTGTTCGGCGTGGAACGGATCCAGAGATCGACTGACGACATCCAGAGCACCCTCGACACACTCGCGACCTCGGTCCATCTCGGCTTCGACCGGATGTCCGCCAGTCTCAACCAGGTGCGACAGCAGCTCGGCGAGCGGGTGGACGCCATGGAGGCCGAGCTCCGCTCGCTGCGGCTCACCGCGCAGACCTCGGCGGCCGGCGAGGAGATCAGGCGCGACATCGGCGCCCTCCACGCCCTGATCGAGGGGTGGCGGGCCGAGGCCGCCGCCGTCCGTGCCGAGGCGGAGACCACCCGCCGGGCGCTGGAGGCGGCGGCGCTCGGACCTGCGGCTGGCGGGCCGGGCGCCGCTGCCGAGGCGGCCGACGGCGAGCCCGACCGGCACGCCACGCTGTTGCTCGCCTCGGCCGGCATCGCCTCCGTGACACTCACCTGCCACGGCGACCTCTGGGCCTTCCTGATCGAGAAGGCCGCGCACGAGCGGCACTTCAGGGTGCCGGGCGAGGTGCGGGACATCGAGCGGGGCAGGGTGCGGGTGACGCTGTCCGGCCGGTCGCTGATCGCCGCGTTCACCGCGCTCGGCGGGATCCGCGAGTCCGACGCGACGCCCGGCGACCGGGCGTTGGCCCACGAGCTGTACGAGGCGTTCGCCGACGTGGTCGCGGCGGCCGCCGCCGGGCCGCGCGCCGGTGGCGGGAGCGAGGTGACGGTCGTCATCGACCGGACGCCGCCGGACGGCACACCCGGCGCCGGTCCCACAACGGGCTGAACTCGGCCAACCTGGACCGGTTCACAGCAGCCCGCGCGCCGCCAGGTTGCGCATCAGGGCGCGCAGCCCGAAGGTCCAGGGGGCGGCGTCCTCGCTGGTGGCGACGGTGTTGACCAGGGCACCGAGCCGCGGGCTCGATATCCGCACGACGTCGCCCCTGGCGTGGGTGAAGCCGGCGCCCGGCGCGTGCCGGTCCTCGGTGGGGGCGAACAGCGTGCCGGTGAACAGCACGAACCCGTCGGGGTGTTGGTGGTGGGCGCCGTGCGTGGCGGCGACCAGCTCCAGCACGTCGCGGCTGATCTCGCGCATCGTGCTGCGGCCGCGCAGCTCGTACCCCTCGGGTCCCCGCACCAGCAGCTCGATGTCGAGGCCGCGCACCGCGTCGAGGTCGAACTCGCCGTCGAGCAGCCGGACGAAGGGGCCGACGGCGCACGAGGCGTTGTTGTCCTTGGCCCGGGGCAGCAGCAGCGCGCTGCGGCCCTCGACGTCGCGGAGGTTGACGTCGTTGCCGAGGGTCGCCCCGCGCACCCGGCCGCGCGAGTCGACGACGAGGACGGCCTCGGGCTCCGGGTTGTTCCAGCCGGAGGAGGCGAGCACCCCGACGTCGGCGCCGGTGCCGACCGCGGAGAGGACCGGGGCCTTGGTGAACACCTCGGGGTCGGGGCCGATGCCCACCTCCAGGTACTGGGACCACAGCCCCTCGGCGATCAGCAGTTCCTTGGCCTTCTCGGCCTCGGCGGAGCCGGGGCGGATGCGGTCGACAGTGCCGCCCACCGCACGCACCACGGCCTCGCGCACCCGGGTGGCCTGCGCCGGGTCGCCGCCGGTGCGCTCCTCGATGACCCGCTCCAGCAGGCTGCGGGCGAAGGTGACGCCCGCCGCCTTGATCACCTGGAGATCGATCGGGGCGAGCAGGTGCGGCCGGTCACGGCGGCCGGCGGCGGTGGCGTCGAGCAGGTCGGCGAGGCGCCAGGCGCGCCCGCCCGGCGCCCGGCGCACGACGTCCTCGGCGTCCTCGCGCTCCATCAGCTCCGCGACGGTGGGCGCGTGGTCGGTCAGGTCGACGACGAGCCCGTCGCGCACCGCGGCGACGCAGGGGCCGCCCCATTCGGGCTCGTGCACACGGGCGACGAGAGCGGCCCGGTAGGCGTCCACCGGCAGGACGGTCTCGGGTGTCAGGTCCAGGGCCACGGTGGTGCCTCCTGAAACGGTCGTGGCTGAAGCGGTCGTGGACGGTCAGTGGGAGTCGCGGGGCACCTCGTGCCCCCGGCAGCCGCGGAGGAAGTCGAAGTCGGCTCCCTGGTCGGCCTGTTCGACGTGCTCGGTGTAGAGCCAGGCGTAGCCGCCGTGGTGGCGGGGCGCGGGCGGCCGCCAGGCGGCGCGGCGCCGCTGGAGCTCGGCCTCGTCGACATCGAGCCGCAGGGTGCGGCCCGGCACGTCGAGGACGATCGGGTCGCCGTCGCGCACCAGCGCGAGCGGCCCGCCCACGGCGGCCTCCGGGGCGACGTGCAGCACCACGGTGCCGTAGCCGGTGCCGCTCATCCGGCCGTCGCAGACCCGCACCATGTCGGTGACGCCGGCCTTGAGCAGCTTCGTCGGCAGCGGGACGTTGGAGACCTCGGGCATGCCGGGGTAGCCCTTGGGTCCCGCGTTCCTGATGACGAGCACGGTGTTCTCGTCGACGTCGAGGTCGGGGTCGTCGGCGACCTCGTGGTAGGCCTCGGGAGAGTCGAAGACCCGCGCCGGGCCGCGGTGGGTGAGCAGGTGCGGGGAGGCGGCGGACTGCTTGATGACGGCGCCGTCCGGGCAGAGGTTGCCGCGCAGCACGGCGGTGCCGGTGCCGGCGGGTTGGAAGGGCGCGGCGAGTGGGGTGATGACGTCGGGGTTGTGGTTCTCGGCGTCGGCGACGTTCTCCCCGATGCCGCGGCCGGTGACGGTGAGCTGCTCGCCGTGGAGCAGTCCCCCGCGGTGGAGTTCGGCGAGGACGGCGGGCAGCCCGCCGGCGTAGCAGAAGTCCTCCATCAGGTACTTGCCGCTGGGCATCAGGTTGAGCAGCGTCGGCACGGTGCGGGCCAGGGTGTCGAAGTCCCCGGGGGTGAGGTCCACGCCGACCCGGCCGGCGAGGGCGGTGAGGTGGATGATGGCGTTGGTGGAGCCGCCGATCGCCGCGTTGACGCGGACGGCGTTCTCGAAGGCGCCCCGGGTGAGGATGTGGGAGGGCCGCAGTTCCTCCTCCACCATGGCGACGATCCGCCGCCCGGCCGCCTGGGCGGTCTCCATGCGGCGGGCGTCGACGGCGGGCCAGGTGGCGGAGCCGGGGAGCTGCATGCCGAGGGCCTCCGCCAGGCAGGCCATGGTGGAGGCGGTGCCCATGGTCATGCAGTGGCCGTTGGAGCGGGCCATGCAGCCCTCGGCGAAGAAGCACTCCTCCTGGGTCATCCGCCCGGTCTTCAGGTCCTCCTCGAACTTCCACACGTGGGTGCCCGAGCCGACGTCCTCGCCGCGGTACTTGCCGTTGAGCATGGGGCCGCCGGTGACCATGAGGGCGGGCAGGTCGACGCTGGCGGCGCCCATGAGCATCGCGGGTGTGGTCTTGTCGCAGCCGGAGAGCAGCACCACGCCGTCCAGCGGGTTGGCGCGGATCAGCTCCTCGACCTCCATGGCCATGAGGTTGCGGAAGAGCATGGCGGTGGGGCGCATGAGCGTCTCGCCGGTGGCCATGGTGGGGAACTGGAGCGGGAAGCCGCCGGCCTGCCAGACGCCGCGTTTGACCGCCTCGGCGACCCGCGTGAGGTGGGCGTTGCAGGGGGCGAGCTCCGAGGCGCTGGTCGCGATGCCGATGACCGGCCGCCCGTCGAACACCTCGGGGCCGAAGCCCTGGTTGCGCATCCAGGACCGGTACACCATGCCGCCGCGGCCGCTCGCGCCGAACCAGGCCTGGCTGCGGCGGGCCGGCTTTTCGCCGTCCGTCATCTGGTCGTCTCCCGTGGTCTCGTGTGGTTCTGGTCGGGTGTGGTTCGGGGTCAGAAGTGCAGGTCGATCTGCTGCCGCACGGTCAGCACGGACAGGACGCCGAAGAGGCCGATCCCCCACACCAGGGCGACCGCCCGGACGCCGCGCACCTTCAGGGGGGTGGGGAGGGCCTTGCGGTTGAGGTAGAGCAGCAGGCCCGAGTAGACGAACATCATCATCCCGGCGACGCAGGCGGAGACGATCAGCAACACGAGCGGCTGGTCGAGGCCGAGCGCCAGGATGGTGATGCCGATGGCGACCAGGCCCCACACCAGCCAGAAATAGAGCCGGCTCTCGCCGATCCCGGAGTCGCGCAGGTAGGTCGACTTGAGGACGTCGGCGGCGAGCCTGCTGGTGTAGTCGACGATGCCGGTGGCCGCGCTGAACAGCGAGAAGGCGCCGATGAGCCAGAACAGGACGCCGAACCAGCTGCCGACCTGGGCCTTGAGCACCTCGCCCTCGGCCTCCACGAAGCCGACGTCGTTGGCGAGACCCTCGGTGCCGAAGAGCGTGGAGTGGGCGAGCAGCGAGGCGAGCACGATGGTGACGACGGTGGTGAGGCCGAAGGTGATGGCCTGCTCGATGTTGGCGAACCGCCACCAGCGCTTCCAGCGGGCCAGGTTCTCGCCCTCGGGGACGAAGACGTAGCCGGTGGTGTCGGTCGGGGCGGCGGCCTCCTCCTTGTTGCCGGTGACGGGGCTGACCAGGCGGGGCACGTAGTGGCCCATGCCGAAGCCCTTGTCACGTATCCAGTTGCTCTGGCAGAGGTTCTGGCCGCCGCCGGCCCCGGCGTACGCGAGCGCGCCCATGAGGACGGCGACGCCGAGTTCGCTGGGGAACTGGCCGATGTGGGTGACGGCGTCCGGGAGCTCCCGCCAGCTGGAGGCCTTGATGGCGAGGAAGACCGCCAGCAGGAAGAAGCCGCCGATGAGGGCGACCTTGACGAACAGCATCCGTTCGAGGGCGGTGTAGACGACGGGCGCGAGGGTGAGTATGGCGCCGATGAGCACGAGCAGGCAGACCGCTATCACGGTCGGGTCGCCGCCGAATACGTAGGAGAGCATGGTCGCCGAGCTCGTCGTCCAGCCGGGCCAGAGGTTCGCCGCGTACGTCAGGCCGACGAGGACCGCGCCCCAGTGGCGCCAGTAGCGGTTGAAGCCGGTGATGGCGGTCTCGCCGGTGGCGAGCGTGTACCGCTCGATCTCCATGTTGAGGAACCACTGGGTGACCACGCCGACGACGGCTCCCCAGAGGAAGACGAGCCCGGCCTGGGAGGCGATGTACGGCCAGAGGATGAACTCGCCCGAGGACAGGCCCACGCCGGCCGCCACGATGCCGGGGCCGATGATCCGCCACATCCTGCGAGGTGGCTCCGGCAGGGGTCGCACCTCGGGCCGTGGCAGGTTGCGGGTGCTCATGGGGAACGGGGCGGTAGCGGGACGGTGGGGGGTGCTGACGTCGTCGTCGGCATGCGTCATGGGGAACGCCTCTCATCGGCCGGTGGGGCGGGAGGTCGCGTTAATGTGAGGGCAATCATTAAATGATTCGATGAATGACGTCCAGAGGGTGGGCAAAGATCGTGATGCGGTACCGGACCATGCACCAGCGGGTGGTCGACGAGCTCGGGCGGCGCATCGTGGGCGGCGGTTGGGAGCCGGGGCGGCCGCTGCCGGTCGAGGACGCGCTCGCCACGGAGATCGGCGTCAGCCGGGGCGCGCTGCGGGAGGCGGTGAAGGCGCTGGCCGCCAAGGGGATGTTGCAGGTCAGGCCGCGGACGGGCACCCGGGTGCTGCCGCCCGAGCAGTGGAACCACCTGGACCGTGACGTGCTGCGCTGGCAGCAGGAGGGCGACTCGGCCGCGATGCTGCGGGACACCGGCGAGCTGCGGCGGATCGTGGAGCCCGAGGCGGCCCGGCTCGCCGCGGCCCGGGCACGGCCGGCCGAGGTCCGGGCCCTCACGGACGCCCTGGCGGCGATGGAGGAGGCGGCGACGCGGCCCGGGCGCGCCGGCTATGTCGAGGCGGACATCGCCTTCCACCGCGCCCTGCTCGACGCCAGCGGCAACCGGCTCCTCGGCTCGCTCGGCCGGGCGATCGACATCGCGCTCCAGCACAGCTTCGCGGTGAGCACCCGGACGCCGGGCGCGGTCGAGGCCTCACTGCCCGCGCACCGCGCCATCGTGGCGGCCGTGGCGGGCGGCGACGCGGAGGCCGCCGCGGCGGCGGTGCTCGGCATCATCGAGTCGGCCGAACGCGAGATCGCCGCCTCACCCCGCTCGCCGTCGCCGTGAGCGGCGCTCCTGCTGGAGCGCGTCCGAACCTACGAGCGGGCCGCCACGAGCAGGTCGACACTCCGCGTCCAGCTCTCCCGGGCGCGGGCGGCTCATATCGGGCCCAGCACCTCGGGCACTTCCGCGGCCAACTCGAGGGTTTCGAGCACGCTGAGCAGTTGCCGCTCCTCGTAGCGGAAGTGGTTCTCCATGATCGCCGCCACACCTTCGAGGTGGTGGTCCAGTTCCTCGGGCGGTGCGCCGCGGTCGACCGCGGCGCGGAGATCGCCGAGCAGGTGGGCGATCACGGAGTGGTCCTGCCGGAGTGAGCGCAGCACGGGCCGCAGCTCCGGGTGCGCGGCCGCGATGGCGGGGAACAGGGTGCGGTCCTCGCCCTGGTGGTGGCCGTCGAGAGCCGTGCAGAAGCCGTGGCAGTACAGCAGCAGTTCCCGGGTGGCCCGCTCGCCCGGGGTGCCCTCGGCGAGCGATTCGCGGGTCACGCGCAGCGCCTCGCGCAACCGGTGGTGCACCTGGCGTAGTTCTCGGCTCCAGGCGACGAGCCTGGTCGTCTCGCGCTCAGTCACGCGAGAACGAAGGGTGCGACGAACGCATCGTCGATCTCCTTCGGTTCGGCGCCTCCATGCCTGACACGGTCTGCCACCAGCACGCGACGCTCATCGGAGCGTATCGCGCCCTGCCGTTGCCGCGAAACGGGCCCGGGCGTCCAGGAGGGCGGTGACGGGCCCAGGTAGGTCACCGGCCATGCGTCCGGTGCCGCGGTCCCGCGAACAAGTGGGGCTCATCGTGGCCCGCTCGATGGTCTCCGCCGTGGCCCGGTCGCGCACCGAGTACGCGCGCTGGCCGCGGGTGAGGCCGACAGCGGCCAGTTGGTGGGTTCGCGCGCCTGGCGCTTGGGGGACAGCAGGCGGCCACGATCGGGTTCGCGATCCGTCCGGACCGCTGGGGCATCGGACACGGCACGGAAGTGGTCCAGCTGTTGCTGCCCCTCGGCTTCGACGTCCTCGGCCTCCACCGAATCTGGGCCGCGAGATCCGCTGAGAACACGGCGTCGCGCGCCGACGCAGGCCAGCGCACGGCGGTAACCGCGAGGACCTCTGCCGTGGTCCTGACCTGCCGAACTCCCCACGCCGGTGGGCTTCCTCGTGGGATCGTGCCGGCATCACCGAGACGATCGGGCAAAGCGGGCAGTCGGTGCTCTCGGGACGGCGCAGCGGCCCGGCACGGAGTCCCCGGCCGGCCCGTCAGCTTCCCGGGTCGCCCAGTTGGCGTCGGGTTCGGATCCGCCAGTCCCGCACGCGGGGCTCCCGGGCCCACGGCGCCAGGGCCGTGTGGATGTCTTCCACGTACGCGCGGGCGCGGGTGGAGGCGACGCCGGCGAGGATGTCCACCGCACGACGCCCGACGGCGAGGCCCTGCTCCAACTCCCCGGCCTGGAGGTGGGCGGTCGCGGTGACGGACAGCCGCAGCCCGACGGCCCGGGTGTGGCCGGCGGGCATGGCGCACTGGGCGTCCCACCCGGCCGCGATGTGCGGTTTCCCGAGGTCGCGGTAGACCTCCACGGCATCGGAGGCCATCCGGGCCGCGCCGAAGTAGTCGATGTAGGTGGGGGCTTCCCGCTCCCGGGCGTCGTCCAGCAGTTGTTCGCAGTCGGACAGGGCGCGGGAGGCGGACCGTTCGTCGCCGGTGCGGGCGTGGGCCCGGGCCTCGATCAGCCGCGCGAACGCTCGCACCTTCGGCGTGGCGTCACGGCCGGCGCGCTCGACCGCGCCCTGTGCCATCTCGATGGCCTGGGACGGGTACCCGCGGCGCATCGTCTGCAATGCCATCGTGGCCAGCACATAGCATCCCAGCTCCGGGTCGCCGCCGGCCCGCGCCAGGCTCAGCGCCTGGTCGAAGTGGAGCCGGGCGACATCGTGCCGGCCCGCGTCGAACGCCGCCCACCCGGCGAGCCTGTTGAGTTCGGCGGTGGCGGCGTACAGGCCGGCGCCGATCTCCTCGGTATAGCGGCCGGCGAGCAGGGGCGCGGCGCGAGTGGCCAGGACATCGACGACCTGGGCTGTACGCCCGTCGCCCCCGCCGTAGCGGGCGTCCCACTGACGGGCCTGCTCAGCGGCGCTCCACAGCTCGTCGAGGTCCTGCGCCCCGACGTGCCGACCACCCTCGGCGACGGACGCGGCGGCGGCCGGCCGCACCAGCGAACGAGTGGCGGGCGCGGCACAGGCCGCGACGGCGAACGCGCCCTTGGCGAAGGAACGGCGGTGCATCTTTCTCTCCAGAAGTCGGCCGGTGCCGCTCGGATCGACGGAGGTTGCCGGCGGCAGGTCGCGCGCCTGAACCCGTCGGGCGCCTGCTCGCCGCGCACCGTAGTCCGACCGCGAGGGAGCGCGGTAGGGCGCGCCCCGAGGGGGCACGCGCCCGTCGTGTCGGCCGTGGAGTACGGCGACGGAGCGGCACGCGGCTGGGCCCTCGACGGGGTTCCACCCGGACCGGTCCATCCACGATCCTGGCCCTGGTGGCCGCCGGCCCACGGACAGCGCGCCGCCCGGGCCGGACTCACACAGCACCCTCGCCGCCGAACGAGAGGCCATGCAGGTGGATCGCCGTACCTTCGCCGCCTACAGCGGCGCCTCCCTGATCGCCCTCGCCCACGACCGGGCGACGATCGAACCCGGGCGCCTCGCCGGCGCCCTGCGCGGACGGCACGTCGACGGTGCGTTACTCGACGCCTTGGAGGCCATGACCACCAGGTTCGCCGACATGGGCACCGCCCAGCGCCAGCACGCCCTGACAACGCTCGACGCACTGCACACCACCCTGGCCGATCTCCTCGACCACGGGCGCTGCGACGCCACGGCCCTGCGCCGCATCCACGTCATGGTCGCCCGCGTCGCCACCACCATCGCCTGGTGGTTCTTCGACCACGAGGGCCACGGAGTCGCCTCCCGGTACTGGCACTCCGCCCTTCACTCCGCACAGGAAGTCGGAGACCACGACCTCGGCGCCGGCATCCTCAGCGACCTCGCCTACCAGGCCGTCTGGCTCGGCCAGCCCGCGACCGCCGCCGACATCCTCAGTCACGCCACCACCCGAGCCGCCCACCCCGCCTCCCGATCGCTCCTCCACCTCCGCCGAGCCCGCGCCCACGCCCTCCTCGGTGACGCGCGCGCCTGCCACCGCGACCTGAGCGCGGCCGAAGCCCACCTGGCGGCCACCGCGCCCGACCCCACACCGGCCTGGTGCGTCTGGATGTCGCCGGCCGACCTGATGCTCGACACCGGCCGGTGCCTGCTCGATCTCGACCGCACCGGCGACGCACACCACCACATCACCGCCGGCCTCGCCCAACTCACCGCGCGCCGCGCGAAGACGACCGCCGTCTTCGACGCCTACCGGGCCGAGAGCCACCTCCGCGCGAACGACATCGACCTGGCCGCTGACGCCGCGGCCCGGGCGCTCACCACCGCCAGCGACATCGGCGCCTCCCGTGTCGTAGCGGGGATCCGGCGCCTGCTCCCCGTTTTCGAACCGCACTTGAGCGTCCAGGGCGTGGCCGAACTCATGGACCTGGCACGCACCAGGACGTGACGCGCCCCGATGGACGCCGTCCTCGCCCCCTGCGCCCCACCGGCCGGCCGGCCGGCTCGGCCGCGGTGCGGACCCGGGGCGTTCCACCGTCCGGGACGGTCCGCGTGCCTTCCGCCCGACGCCGTCGACCCGGACACGCTCTGGGCAGCGCCCCCGACCGGGGGCAACACGAGGGAGGAACAACATGCGCATCCGCCGCGTCCTCGCCGGGGCCGCGTTCGCCGCCGGCCTCACCGTCACGCCCGCGCAGGCTGTCTCGAGCACGCGGTCCGAGCCTCCTGCCGCTGACCGCCGACTACGTCGGCCTCGCGGCGGACAGGATCACGTCCACCAGCCGGTCCGCCGCGTCCGGGCGCCCGTGCTGCCGGGCCGCCCCGGCCATCGCCTCCCGCCGCGCCGGGTCGGTCAACAGTGGCCCGACCGCCTCCCGCAGCTGGTCGGTGGTGACTTCGCCTTCCAACGCGACAGCCGCGCCCGCCCCTTGGAGATGCCGCGCGTTGTGCGCCTGCTCGTTGCCCGCCGACGACGCCAGCGGCACGAAGACGGCCGGCTTGCCGAGCGCGGTGAGCTCCGCGAGGGTGCCGGCGCCGCTGCGGGAGATGACGACGTCCGCGAGTGCCAGCACGTCGGGCAGTTCCGGGCCGACGAACCCCGTGAGGTGGTAGCGGCCGGCGAGGTGCGGCGGGAGCCCGGCCGCGCCCGCGCGCAGGCCCTCGACGTTGTCCGGCCCGCACTGGTGGACGATGTTCGCGCGATCCAACAGCCAGGGCAGCGCGTCCCGGATGAGGGCGTTGATCTGCTGTGCCCCCTGGGCGCCGCCGGTGACGTAGAGCGTCGGCAGACGCCGGTCGAAGCCGGCCAGGCCGAGCGCGGTGATCGCCTTGTCCGCGCTCCCGGTCAGGACCTCGGGCCGCACCGGGTTCCCCGTCACGACGGCCGCGGACCGCACCTCCTGCGGCAGGAGCGGCAGCGACGACTCGGAGGACAACGCGATCCGGGCCGCGGAGCCCGCCAACCGGCGGTTCGCCAGCCCGAGGCGCACGGTCTGCTCGTGGAGCACCAGCGGGCGCTTGCACATCCGCGCCGCAAGCCCGGCCGGAACCGCGACGTACCCGCCCGTCGCGAGCACGACGTCGGGCCGGAACTCAGCGATGATCCTCCGGGCCTGGGCGACGCCGAGCGGCACCCGCGCCATGTCCTTGACGTTCGCCGGGCCGAGCATCTTGAGCGGGTTCGAGGAGCGGCGGATCTTACCCGTGGCCACCGTGCGGAACGCGATGCCCTCGGCCGGCGCCACCTTGGCCTCCAGGCCGGTAGGCGTTCCGATCCACAGCACGTCGAGCGTGCCGCCGCCGGCCGCCAACCGGGCCTGCAACGTGCGGATCGCGGTGAGGGCGGGATACGTGTGACCGCCGGTTCCCCCGCCGGTGACGACGAGACGGAAGGTGGTCGGGACGCGGGTATCGTTCACGCGCCGCACCCTACTGGTCATCACGCCGCTCAGCGTGCACGGCCGGCGCGGCTGCGGCGCCGTCCAGAGCACGGGGAGGGGACCGTGCGCATCCGACGTGCGCTCGCCACCGCCGCGGCAACCGCGGCACTCGTCAGCGGCCTCAGCGCCGCGCCTGCCGCCGCCGACACCAGCGTCGCCGCCGTACCTGCAGCGGGCGGCTACCCACACCGACGTCGACGACCGGGACCAGGTGAGGGGCGACATACCGCGCGCCTACATGCGCTGCGGCCTGAGCGGCGTGGCGCGCCGCCGCTCAGGTGGTGACGGTGAACTCCCTGCTGGTGCCGGAGATGGGTCGGATGGTGCCGGCGAGGGAGCGGGCGTCGCCCGCGTAGTGCACGCGGTAGGCGCCGGGTGGGGCGCCCGGGGGGATGTCCCAGGTGATGGTGATCCGGGAGGCGGCGAGCCCGTCCCGGGCCCATCGCAGGGTGGTGGACCAGTCGGCGTCGTCCGCGACCGTGGCCCAGCCGCCGTCGGGGAGCCGCCGTTCGACGCGCAGGTACGTGCCGCCGCGGCGGAGGTCGTTGGACGGGTGGGCGCCGGCGAACACGGTGGTGACCCGCTGACCGGCCCGGTAGGAGGCATCCGGCTGGGTCAGTACGTCGCCGAACTCGTGGCCGAGGGGCGGGGCGTCGAGGACGACGCCCGGTTGGAAGGACAGCGCGCTGCCGGAGTGGTCCGGGGTGCCAGGCCCGGGCGGCACCGGGCGCCCGTCGCGCAGTGCCGCCGCGAGGCCGGCGAAGGTCTGTTGCAGCGCGGGGAGTTGCCAGCGGCCGAAGAGGGTGCTGCCGCCCTCGTACTGCTGGGCGTCGTACTCCTCGGGGGTCGTCACGTAGTGGAAGTAGCCGTTGGCGTAGCCGGCCACCAGCACGTCGCGCGGTTCGACGCCGAGCGTGCCGGAGACGGTGCGCCGCAGCCGCAGGCCGGCGCCGATGGTGATCTCGCCCGGCACGCCGAGGAGGTGGAGCTGGCCGACGCGGACCAGCTGGATCGGGAAGCGTTCCGGTACCCAGGGGAAGAGCTCGTTCATGGCGCCGATCGGCACGAACACGTCCTTGGGGGCGTGCGCGGCGCGCAGTTCGGGCGAGACGGTGTAGAGCAGCGTGTCGGAGAGGAAGTCCCAGAACGGGTTCTCTCCTTCGACGAAGCCGGGGAAGGCGGGGCCGTCCTCGGTGCTGCCGGCGGCCATGGCGGCGCCGACGGCGGGCTTGGCGGTGCGGTGCGGGCGGCCGTCGCCGGTGAACTCGGCGTCGACCGCCACGTCGGAGAGGTCGACGTGGACCAGGCGGGAGTCGACCGGGCCCACCACGGCGGTGCCGGGGGATGCCGCCTGCTCGGCGGCCGCCCGGTACTGCGCGAGGCCGTTGGCCCTGGCGGCGGCGAAGTCGGCGGGGGTGGTGGGCGGCCGCAGGTCGAGGTTGGGCGACATGTCGCCGGCGTTGGTCTGCGCGAAGGCGGCGACGAAGTCGGGGGCGGTCGGCGCGAGGTGGTCGACGCCGGCCACCTCGCGCTCCCAGTGGTAGGCGGCGTAGCCCTTGTTGTCGGTGCTGATCAGCCGGTTGTCCCCGGAGAGGCTGGTGCCGTGGGTGGCGAACCAGTTGACGGCACCGACCTGCCGGCCGCCGCGCTCGACGCGCAGCAGCGTGGTCTGCGGGTCGACGGCCTCGGGGAAGTGGTCGGTGATGTCGGCGGGGTTGCGGGCGAAGGCCGACCGGGAGCGGTTGACGCTGGCGCCCCGCAACGTGCCGTGGCTCAGCACGAGTCGGGAGGGGGCGAGGTCGTCGTGGGCGCGGGTGACGGCCTCGACGACGCCGTCCACGACGGCCGTGAACGTCGCGCGGTGGAAGCCGAGGGTGGTCAGGTTGTAGAGCGCGTGGTGGGAGTGGCCGCCGGGGCCCGCGTGGCTGTGGGTGGCGGCCAGCAGCACGTTGCGGGCCGTGTAGAGGTCCCCGTGCCGCTGCCGCAGCCGCCGCAGCACCTCCTGGTGCACGCTGGCGAAGATCATCCCGATCTCGACGACGACCAGGGCGACGCGCTCGCCGCCGGCGCGGTCCACGATGACGAAGGCGCGGGCCCGGGTGCGCGCGTGCAGCCCGGCGGCCTGCTGGTCGGTACGGCCGTAGCCCATCATCCCGACCTCGGCGATCTCGCCGGTCGCGTCGGCGACGCCCCGGCCGACGAGGTAGGGCTCCTGGTCGTCCGCGGCGCGGGCCGCCGGGGCGGCGAGGGTGCCGAGCAGGCCGGCCCCGGCCACGGCCACGGCGGTCCCGGCGCGCAGGACGGTCCTTCTGCTGGTGTGGCGCGGCATGGTTCGCTCCCCTCGGGTCGCGTGCTGCCCCCGTCTCCCTCGGCTTCCAGAGTGGCGCCGACCCGCTGGGTTGTGAATATGTATCACGTTCATTTTTTGGCCTAGCATGCGTCTGAGCACGGTCCGGACGTCTTCTGTGCGGGGGAAGGCAGGGGAAGGAAGTCATGCTGCTGGAACGGGAACGCGAGGAACTGGCCGCCGCGGGCCGGCGGTTGGCGGCGAGTGGCCTGGTCATCGGGACGAGCGGGAACCTGTCGGCGCGGGTGGACGACCTGGTGGCCGTCACGCCCACCGGCGGGGTGATCAGCGAGCTGACCGCCGACATGATGACGGTCATCGACCTCGAAGGGCAGGTCGTCGACGGCGAGTTGGCGCCCACCTCGGAGGTGCCCATGCACCTGGCCGTCTACCGGGCCACCGGCACGGGGGCCATCACGCACACGCACGCGCTGGCCTCCACGGCCGTCGCCTGCACCCTGGACGAGATCCCGGTGGTGCACTACGCGATGCTGTCGCTCGGCGGCTCGGTCCGGGTCGCCCCCTACGCCACCTACGGGACCGACGAGTTGGCCGCGCACGTGGTCGCCGCGCTGGACGGCCGGCAGGCCGCGCTGCTGCGCAACCACGGCTCGATCGCGCTCGGCTCCACCGTGGAGAAGGCGGTCGCCAACCTCGAACTGACCGAGTGGGCGGCGGAGTTGTACGCCCGCTGCCTGGCACTCGGCACCCCGCACCTGCTGGACCAGAAGGCGCAGGAGGCCGTGATCCTCCAGGCGCTCGCCGGCGGCTACGGGACGACCAGGAAGTTGTGAAGGAAGCTGCGAAGGGACGGCCCATGACCACACCGGCGATATCCCACTGGCCCGACGTGGACGACGTCGAGGCCCGCCTCGACGCACTCGTCGGCACCCCCGTCCGGCGGCCCGACGACGCCACGCTCGCCGACTACCGCGCCTGGTTCGAGAAGCACACGGCCGGCTCCCGGGCGACGGCGGTCGAGGCGGCCGCGTACATACCGGGCGGCGTCCAGCACAACCTGGCGCTCAACGAGCCCTGGCCGTTGGACGTCGTCCGGGCCGAAGGCCCCTATCTGTGGGACGTGGACGGCAACCGGTACCTCGACTTCCTCCAGGCCGGCGGCCCGACCGTGCTGGGCAGCAACTACGGTCCGGTGCGCGAGAAGGTCGCGGAGCTGCTGGCCGGGTGCGGCCCGGTGACCGGGATGCTGCACTCGTCCGAGGTCCGACTCGCCAAGCTCATCCACGACTTCATGCCGGCCGTCAGCAAGTTCCGGATGCTCGGCAGCGGCACCGAGGGCGTGATGGCCGCCGTCCGGGTGGCCAGGGCGTACACCGGCCGAGCCCACGTGATCAAGGTCGGCGGCGCCTACCACGGCTGGTCCGACCAGGTGGTCTACGGGCTGCGCATCCCCGGCACCGGCAGCCTGGAGGCGACCGGCATCCCGGAGGGCGCGCTGCGGCTCACCCAGGAGGTGGCGCCCGGCGACCTGGACGGGCTGCGCGAGCGGCTGGTGGCCAACGAGGAGGCCGGCGGCACCGCGGCGGTGTTCGTCGAGCCGGTCGGCCCGGAGAGCGGCACCCACCTGGTGCGGCCGGACGAGAACGCGCGGATCCGTGAACTGTGCGACGAGTTCGGCGCGTTGCTGGTCTTCGACGAGGTGGTCACGGCGTTCAGGCTCGGCATGGGCGGCGCGCAGGGCCACTTCGGCGTCCGGCCGGACCTCACCGTGTTCGGCAAGTGCGTCGCGGGCGGCTATCCGGCGGCCGGCGGGATCGGCGGCGGCGACGAGGTCATGGGCGTGCTGGAGGGCGGCCTGACCGCCGTCGGCAAACGGGCCTTCGTCGGCGGCACGCTGTCGGCCAACCCGCTGTCCTGCGTGGCGGGTTACCACGCGCTGACCGAGATGGACCGCACCGGGGCGCCGGCGCTCGCGGGCCGGGCCGGGGACCGGCTGTGCGCCGGCCTCGCCGCGCTGATCGCGCGGTACGAGCTACCGTACGTCACCTACAACATCGGCTCGATCGTGCACCTGCACACCTCAGGCGTGCTGCATCTCTCGCTGGACGACCCGGACTTCTTCACCGAGCTCGGGCCGCGCTCCGAGATGCTCGGCCAGATGTCGATGGCGTACTCCGCCGAGGGCCTGATCACCATCGCCGGCAGCCGCCTCTACACCAGCATGGCCCACACCGACGAGATCGTCGACGACGCCCTGGCCCGCTTCGACCGCGTCTTCGCCAGGGTCTGACCGCCGTGGCGCCCCGCTACGTGATCGGCGTCGACCTCGGCACCAGCGGCGCCAGGACTGTGCTGGCCACCACCGGCGGCCGGATCCTCGGGCACGAGACCGCCCGCACCCGGCTGCACCTGCTGCCGGGCGGCGGTGCCGAGCAGGACCCGGACGACTGGTGGGCGGCCATCCGCGACACGCTGCGCCGGCTGCTGAGTCGCCGGCTGGCTCCCGTCGGGGACATCGCGGCGATCTGCCTGTCGGCCCAGTGGGGCGGCACGGTGCCGGTCGACGCCGAGGGCCGCCACCTGCACCGCGCCCTGCTGTGGATGGACGGGCGGGGCGCCGAGCACTCGCGCCGGCTCGCCGGCGGGGCGCCGCGGATCCCCGGCACCGGCTACCACGCGCTGCGGCTGGCCCGTTGGATCGCCAGGTCGGGCGGGGCGCCCACCCTCACCGGCAAGGACCCGGTGGGGCAGAGCCACTTCCTCAGGGCGGCCAGGCCCGAGGTCTACGAGCGGACGGCCTACCTGCTGGACGTGCCCGAGTACCTGACGATGCGGCTGACCGGGCGTCCGGTGGCCGGCCACGACACGGTGGCGCTGCGCTGGTGCACCGACAACCGGACGCCGGGCGCGGTCCGTTACGACGAGCGGCTGCTGCGGCTCAGCGGGCTGCCCAGGGACAAGTTGCCTGAACTGGTGGAGCCGGCCACCGTGGTCGGGCCGATCCGGCCCGCGGTGGCGGCCGAGTTGGGGCTCGGCGAGCACGTCCAGGTGGCGGCGGGCACCGGCGACACGACGGCCGCCGCGATCGGTGCCGGCGCGGTGCTGCCGTACGAGGGCCACCTGTGCGTCGGCACCTCGGCCTGGCTCTCCTGCCACGTGCCGCGCAAGAAGACCGACGCGTGGCACAACGTGGCCGCCCTGCCCTCCGTGGTGCCGGGGTCGTACTGGGTGGCCACCGTCCAGGACGTGGCCGGCAAGGGCATCGACTGGCTCGTCGGCAACGTCCTCGGGCCGGACGCCGGCCCGTCCGGTGGCGAGCCCGACCCCGGGGCGCGCGAGGAGATCCTGCGCCGGCTCAACCGGCTGGCCGCGACCGCGCCGCCGGGCAGCAACGGCGTGGTGTTCACCCCCTGGCTCAACGGCGAGCGCACCCCGGTCGACGACCCGACGGTGCGCGGCGGCTGGTTCAACGTCTCGCTGACCACCACCCGCGCCGACCTGGCGCGCAGCACCTTCGAGGGCATCGCGCTCAACGCCCGCTGGCTCAACGAGTCGGTGGAGCGGTTCACGGGGCGCGCCTTCCCGCACCTCAACTTCATCGGCGGGGGCGCGAGTTCGCCGTTCTGGTGCCAGGCCATGGCGGACGTGCTCGGCCGCACCATCCGGCAGGTCGAGGAGCCGGCCCTGGCCAACGCGCGCGGCGCAGCGCTGATCGCCGCGGTCGCGCTGGGCGATCTTGACTGGCCCGACATCGCGGAACGGGTCGCGATCGCCGCCGAGTTCACCCCGGACCCCGCCAACCGCCGGGTGTACGACCGGGCGTACGCGACCTTCCGCTCCGTCTACCGCCGCACCAGGGGGATCTATGCCGCGGTCAACGCCGAGCCGCGCCCCGGGCCGGCTCGCTAGAATGGAGCACACCGAAACGGCGAACCCCATGACGAGCGATGCGATGACCCCCCAGCGGACTGCCGGCCTGGGCCTGCGGAAGGCGCCGCAGCAGGCGAGGAGCCGGGCCCGCGTCGAGGCGATCCTGGCCGCCGCCGACCGGCTGCTCGCCACGGAGGGCGTCGAGGCCCTGACCACGCGCCGGATCGCCGCCGACGCCGAGGTGCCGGTGGGCACCCTCTACCAGTTCTTCGACGACAAGGACGCCGTGCTGGCCGCCGTGGCGCGCCACCACATGGAGCGGCACTCGGCGGCGATGCGGGCCATCCTGCACGACGCGCGCAGCGCCCGCTGGTTCGACCTGGTGAACCTGGTCTTCGACCGCTATGTGGAGCTGTACCGGCGGAACCCCGGCTACCTGGCCATCCGCGCCGGCCGCTACCTCAGCCGCGAGCTGCTCCAGCTGGACGAGGACAACAACACGATGGTCGCCGACCAGCTGCGGCGGATCCTGGTCTCCCAGGAGCATCTGGTCGACAGCCCGGCCCTGGCCGTCGCCTGCCGCGCCGGGGTGTGCGCCTCCGAGGCGCTGCTCCAGCTCGCCTTCCGGGACGCGCCGGACGGCGACCCGGTGATCCTGACCGAGGCGCGGCGCATCCAGCGCCTCTACCTGGCCGACATCGTGGCCGACCCCGGGCACCGCTCCCCCGACCGGCCGCTCGGCAGCCAATAGGTTCCCGGCCTACAGGTCGGCCGGCTAGACTTCCCGGCATGAAAGCGGACTCGGTACGCGGACATCTGGACGGCATGCTGCTGGCCGTGCTGGAGGCGGGCCCCCTGCACGGCTACGCGATCATCGCCGCGGTGCAGCGCCGCAGCGGCGGCACGCTGGAGCTGCGCACGGGCACCATCTACCCGGCGCTCAACCGCCTGGAGCGACTCGGCCTGCTCAGCAGCAGCTGGGACGCGGTGGGCGAGCGGCGCCGGCGCTGCTACCAGCTCACCGAGGACGGTCGGCGCGCCCTGGCCGGCGAGCGGCGCGCCTGGGCCGAGTTCACCGCCGCCATCGGCTCCGTGCTCAACCCCTCCCCCGCGACATGACGGGCACCGACGCCACCGGTGCCACCGACGCGATCGACCCGCTGGACGCGTACGTGGCGACGTTGGCGGCCGAGCTGCACGGTCCCGCGCCGGCCAAGGCCAGGCTGCTCACCGAGATCCGCGACGGCCTCGACGACACCGTCGCCGCCCACGCCCAGGACGGGACGCCGTATCGGCACGCGCTCGACCTGGCGCTGCGCGAGTTCGGCACGCCCGAGGAGCTGGTGGCCAGCTGTCAGCGCGAGCTCACGCTCGCCCAGGTCCGGCACACCGCGCGCACCGTGGCACTGGCCGCCCCGCCGCTGCTCGCCGGCTGGCTCCTGAGCTGGCACGCCGGCGGCGCGGACGACGGCCTCGGCTGGGCCGCGCGGCTGCTGGCCGGCTGCCTGGTCGCCGTGGCCGTGGTGGCCGCCCTGCCGGCGGTCGCCGCGCTCGCCGCCACCGGGCCGCTGGCCCGCCGGCTGCCCGTGCCGGCCCGCCTGCCCGAGCTCGCGGCCTGGACCGGCACCGTCTCGGCCCTGGCCGCCGGCGCCGCCGCCCTGACGCTGGCCGTCAGCGCGCCGCTGACCGCGACCTGGCCCCTGCTCGTGCTCGCCGCCGCGCTCGCCGTCGGCTCGCACACCAGAATGGCCGCCTCCGCCCGTGCCTGCCGCCGCTGCGCCCGTCTCCCGGTGAGCGCCGGCGGCGCCTGAGCCGGTCACCGAATTCGCAGAAACTCCACACCATCACACCAGTACGCCTATAAGCTCCTCACTCTCGTCACCTACCAGAGGGGGGAACTTCCCATGCGCACGCGTCCGTTCGTCGCCGTCGCCGTGGCCACCGGCGCGCTGGTGGCCCTCGCCGCCACCCCGGCAGACGCCGCCGAGTACAGCTCCGACCTGAAGATCCGCGGCGTCCAGTACGACGCGCCTGGCCGCGACAACAACAACTGCACCACCGGCAACACCGACGAGGAGTACGTGACGATCCGGAACTACTCCAGCTCCAGGACCGTCAACCTCCGCGGCTACGTGGTCAGGGACGCCGCGGGCAACCGCTTCACCTTCCCCGCCAACCACTACCTCCAGCCCGGCGACTACGTGCACCTGCGCGGCGGCCGCGGCACCGACTCGGACGGCGGCAACGTGGTCTACCGCCAGAACTGCAACTTCCTCTGGAACAACGGCGGCGACACCATCTACCTCTACAAGCCGTCCGGCAGCCGCGCCGACGTCCACGCCTACACCCCCTCCCAGCACGACCGGGACGGCAACGGCTACATCCGTTTCCACTGAGGCGCGACGTGGCGGCGCCCGACGGTCGGGACCGGTCG
>NZ_JBHXFJ010000049.1:0-56302 GCF_042722465.1 Streptomyces sp. NPDC127098 | reverse complement strand
CTTGGTCGGAGCACATGATCAAGCGAAGGCCGCCTCAGCGTCCGGCGAATGCCCAGGTCAGCGACCCAGTTCGAGGCACATTTCGACGCCAGAGGTTAAAGAACAAGCTGAGTAGGTGTCTGAGAACCAAGATGGGGCGGCTGAGCGGCGTCCGTGTGGTTGCGTGTGGGGGCGCGAAATCCTGTAGCTGGCCGGTGAGTGGTCGATGGCGATCGGGCCATGGCCGATGTCGGTGTGCGCGTTCGGGTGCCGCAGCGCTTGAGGGTGCCGTCGTTTGCCGACGCTCCGACCGGGGATGTGCCCGCGAGCGGCGCGGCACGGATGCCGCCTCCTCCGCGCCACTCGTCGACCTCTGGCCGTCTCTTTGCCCGCTACCGTTACTCCACCGCGCGGCAGCCGGGGCTTCGGAGGCCAGCTCCTGATCCTCTGGCGAGTTCGTAGGGTTGCCTGCGGCGCCGGTGGGTCTTTCCTTGGATGGGGGCAGCCGGGCTGCCCCCATCCAATGCACTACATAGCGGTTTGTCCCCTTCTGGGTCAGACGGTCAGTTGGTCGAGGATGCCGGCCACCTCCGCCGGCTTGAGCAGGAACCCGACGTGGCTGGTGGCCAGGGTGTGCACGTCGTACGGGTTGCCGGGCGTCAGTGCGTTGGCTTCGGCGATCAGGCGGTCCTGCATGGCCACGGGGAGCGATCGGTCTTCGGTAAGACGGATATAGGAGCGGGGGATGGTGCCCCAGGTGTCCGCGTGGACGCGAGCGTCGGACATCATCACCTCCAGGGACTCGTCCGGCTGCAGGATGTTCAGGAAGGCCCGGAACTGTTCATCGGTGCCGTCCGCCATCATCGCCGCTTTGAGCCCGGCCAGCATGACCGGGTCGGCGGTGCGGTAGTTCGCCCGGCCGACGCCGAGTTCGGCGGGATTGCCGACGTTCAGCGCGGCCAGCGGTGCCATCAGGTTGTCGGCGAACTCGGGCTCCTGCATGTACGCGATGGGGTTGGAGCGTTCCACGCACGACCAGCCGGAGATGTAGACGAGCCGGTCCACCAGGTCGGGAATCGTGTTGCCTACCCCAGTGATAGTGGTTCCACCGAGGCTGGCGCCCACCAGGACCACCGGACCGTGCTCGGCCACCCGCCGGACGACATCGACGACCATGTCGACGTTGTCCTGAAGGGTGACTCCCGCCAGTTCGGACGGTTCGGCCGCCCACGCGTCGAGGTCCTGCGGGGCCTGGTAGGCGGCGGAGTACTGCGCGTCAAAGCCATGCCCCGGCAGGTCCACGGCGAAGCTGCGGTGCCCGAGCAGTGCCAGCTCGCGCTGGATGGGAGCCCACATGAACGAGCTGGTGCACACGCCGTGCACGAGCACGAACGTCGCATTGGCCTCGCGGGCCTGGCGCGGACGGGGGGAGTTGCTGGAGACAGATGTCATTCGGGTCAGTCCTATGTCCGGTGGGCGGCGCGGCAGGCATGCCTGAAAAGCTGATGCCGACGCGGTGCGCCGCCGAAGTCGAAGAGAGAAACGGGCACGCCCGTCACCAGGCGCGGCACGATTCAGTGGCCGGGCGCACGCAGGTGCTGACGGCGGCGATCAACCAGCGTCAGCCGCCTGGTCAGGGGCGGCACGCAACGTGGATGCGCTCACCGGCATGGTGCGCGTCGACAGTCAGGGCCGAGCGGCACCCGCAGGGCTGTGCCGTGGGACACGATGGTCTTCTGCGGGCTCCTCGGCTGGCGCCGGTCGCTGAGCGACTGCGGCGGCAGACGGTCTCAGGCGGCGCGGAGACGAACGAACATATAGGACATGCTGAGGATATTACCAGGACCACGGATCACACGTCCCGCCGCTCCTACCAACGTTGAAACGCGAATCACCCTCGCCATCTGCTGCTTCTCAGAATCAGCAGGGCCGGCAGCGACCGCGTCACCCTTCGGCTCATCAGGTACTTGCGGCACCGTGGTGAGGCGCCGGCTTCCTCGCCCAGGCGGTGGCGGTTTCCCTTTCGGGTGAGGCGTCTGGTCATGAGGGTGACGAGGGCCCGGGTGAGGTGTGCTTCGGCATGTTGGGGGGAGGCGTTCATAGTCGCGGACGTTGCGGCGGGCGTTCATCAGCCAACTGATGGTGCGCTCGACGCGCCAGCGCCGGAGGAGGACCACGAAGCCTTTCGCGCTGCGGGGGCGGGCGACGGTTCGTAGGGTGAGCCAGAGGCGTTCTTGGGCCCAGGTGGTGAGGTGGCCGGCGTAGGCGGAGTCGGCCCAGACCTGGGTGAGCTGGGGGTGGGTGAGGCGTAGGCGCCAGAGGAGTTCTCGGGCGGCGTCGGCACGACCCCGGCCCGGTTCCAGCGGGCGAAGACGGCGGAGACGGTCTGCCAGGGCGGAAAGTCTGCCGGCAGGGCCCGCCACTTCGCGCCGTTGTCCACGATGTAGCGGATGGCGTCGACCACGGTCCGGCGTGGCCACTTCTCCGGCCGGCCGCCGGTCTTCGTCTGGCAGGCCAGCACCGGCAGCAGCGGCTCGATCAGGGCCCACTCCGCGGTCGTGATATCGGAGGGGTAGCGGCGTCGGCGGGGCGCGGGCATCGTTTCAGTCCCCCGGATCGGTTATCGGGTGAGTTGGGCCAGCGTGGCGCGCACGCCGGTGAGCTGGGCGATGGCCAGCTGGGCCCGTTCGTCGTCGGGGTGGCGGGCGAAGTGCGGGTCGAGCGTACCCGTGATCATCCGGGTGAGGCGGTGGAGGATCTCCAGGAACTGGCGCTTCTCGTACTCGATCCAGTCCGCCGGTTTGTCGGAGAACAGGTAGCCGTCCCGCCGGCGCCAGATGATCGGGCTGAGGTGTTCGGCAGCCCCGACGTCTCGCAGGTGTCGGATTCCGCGCTCGACCTGCGACCTGGTGAGGCGAGTGGCCAGGATGAGCTGGCGGGTATGCAACCCGGCCGGGCGGGCCCCCATCAGCACGGCCCGCACCAGGTCGCCGTAGCGCACGGCCACCGGCCCCGCCTCGCGGCGGGCCACCGGTCTCACTCGCCCTTCAACAGCCGCGCGAGCTGCTCGTCCAGGGTGAACTCGCCAGCGTCGATCGCGCCTTCCAGCCAGTCGGCCGCGGCGCGGCCCTTCGCGACGCCACGGCGGACGGTCTCACGCTCGTCCTCGCTGAACTCCTGCCCGCGAAGCCGTGGGACCAGGCGGCCGAGGGCGGCGACGAACTGGTGGCAGGAACCGACCAGGTCCACGTACTCCATGCTGTGCTCAATCCGCCGCACGGCGGGCGTGCGTTCCCGGATCTCCTCGCGGGTGCGGTGCGAGTTGTCGAACTGAGCCCGTTTCACCAGAAACCTGGCGGTGTCGTCCCGCATCGCCTCCCGAGCCACCTGCGGGCGACGCAGCAGGTCGCTGGTCACCTGGATAGCGACCTCGTCATCCCGGGTCAGCTCCCGCACCTCGGCGACCAGCTGCTCGTAACGCTCCCGGGAGACGTTGCCAACCCGCTCCGTCATGACCGACCACCACCTCGAAGCGGACCAGCGGGCGGCCACCCGGCATGGCCCTCCACACGACACCAGCCCGCGCCACCCTCCACGGGGACGCGGGCGCGAGCCCCGGCGGCAGGCGCAAACGAGAAGGGGGAGAAGCCCCGGCCCCGCGTGCTCACCTGCGCGTGCACGACGTCCGGGGCCGATGGGCCGATCGAGGCGTTCGGCTGCGGCGTTTCCGTAACGCTCTCCCGCGACGCCCGCCGCTGCCGGCACGCCCGCACCCGGCACCGCGTCGAGCAGTACACAGCCGACCGCGACCGCTCCACGCCCACCGTCCAGCACTGCCCGCACACCGGGCACTCCGCCCGTTCATCCCGCTGCAACGCCGCCACCCGCCGCTTCGTGGTCTGCAACCGCCGGCAACGGATCACCACACTCTCGGCAGTACCGCCGCCCCGCTCGATGCCACACACCGATCATCCGACCAGGCCAGACCCCACAGCCAGGGTTCTCAGACACCTACTGGGGCCCGGCCCGGCCCACCCCGCGCGCCTCGTCACCGCAGGCCCTCCGCGCCGCGGGCACCCCGGACGGCGAACGCCGCCGCCAGGGCGCAGGCGCCGCCGAGCCACAGCACGCCCCGGAGGGAGAGCGCGTCGACGATGAGGCCACCGGTCAGCGCGCCGAGGCCGATCGACAGGTTGAACACCGCCACCCACAGGGCGGAGGCCGCCTCCACGGCCCGGGGCGCGGTCCTGATCATCCAGGTCTGGAGCCCCACCGACACGCCGCCGAAGGCCAGGCCCCAGGCGACCAGCAGCACCACGCCGCCGACCGGTCCCCGGCCGAACAGCACGTGGAGCGGCATGGCGGCCGCCAGGGCCACGGCGATGACCAGCACGGTCCGGTGCGGGGCGCGGGCCAGCGCGGCACCGGCGACGAAGTTGCCCACCATGCCCGCCAGGCCGAACCCGAAGAGCAGCGGGCCGACGAGCCGTTCGTCGATCCCGGACAGCTCCTGGAGCACCGGGCTCACGAAGGTGTAGGCCGAGAAGTGGCCGGTCACGAGGAGCAACGTCGCGAGGATGCCGGCGCGGACGCCGGGGTTGCGGAACTGTTCGGCCAGCAGCCGCGGCCGGACCGGCCGGGTGGCGGCCAACGGCGGCAGCACGGCCAGCAGGGCGAGCAGCGCGACGAGCGCCAGGGCGCTGAGCGTCACGAAGGCGACGCGCCAGCCGGCGAACTCGCCGACCAGGGTGCCGATCGGGACGCCGAACACGTTCGCGGCCCCGACGCCGCCGAAGACGATCGCGGTGGCCCGCGGCACGTTCGCGGGGCTCACGAGCCGGACGGCCAAGCCGCTGGCGATGGCCCAGAAACCGCCGACCGCCACCCCGACCAGCACCCGGGACGCCACCAGCACGGCGAAGTTCGGCGCCAGCGCCGAGGCCACGTTGGCCAGGGTCATGAGGCCCATCAGCCCGAGCAGCAGGAGCCGTCGGTCGAGGCCGCCGACGAGCACCGGGACCAGGGGCGCCGAGACCGCGGCGACCAGGCTGGGCACGGTCACCATCAGTCCGGCCGTCCCCTCGGACACCGAGAGCGCCGACCCCACGGAGGTCAGCAGGCCGATCGGCAGTTGCTCGGCCGTCACCAGCAGGAACGTTCCCAGGGCCACCGCGGCGACCGCCGGCCAGCGGCTCCACCGCGGCTCCCGCTCGCCGGCCGCCAGAACCGCGGCCTCTTCCGTGCTCGTCACCGATGCCTCCTCGGGCTCACCTTTCGGGAGCGATCGCTCCCATACCTTGGCGGACCCTAGTACGGGAACGATCGCTCCACAAGTTGGGTAGGGTGGCCCCATGGCACGCCCCCGACAGTTCGACGAGCAGGACGTGGTCGCCAGGGCCACCGACCTGTTCTGGCGCCGCGGCTACCACGCCACCTCGGTGCGCGACCTGGGTGAGGAGCTCGAACTCACGCCCAGCAGCATGTACCGGACCTTCAAGGACAAACACACGCTGTTCCTGCGCGCGCTCGACCACTACCGGGCCACCGAGTCCACCCAGGCCGAGGAGCGGCTGGGCGCCGGCGACCGCCCGAGCCGGGCCGCGCTGCGGGACTGGCTGCTGTGGCTGGTCACCTGCCCCACGGACGACGGGGTGGCGGCCCGGGGCTGCCTCGTGGTCAACACCGCCACCGAGCTCGGCACCACCGACCCGGAGGTCAGCCGGCGGACCGAGGCCGCCTTCGAGGTGACCCGCGAGGCACTGCGATCAGTACTGCACGAGGGCCGGGACCGGGGCGAGTTCCCCGCCGCGCTCGACGTCGACGCCGCCGTGGAGCTGCTGTTCACCATGGTGCTCGGCCTCCGGGTCAGGGAACGCGCCGGCCACGACCTCGACCGTCTGACCACCACCGTCGACACCGCGCTCCGGGCGCTCGACGCCTGACCGGGCACCGCGCCGGCGCGGTGCGCCCGGAGGGTGAGCCTCAGGTGGGCGTCATGGCGCGGTGGACGCTCTCGCGGAGCAGGGCGCGACGGCGCTCGTGGAGCTCCGGCGGCTCCTGCGCGGTGGCCGCGTAGACATTGCTGACCGGTGACCAGGCCATGGACATCGCGATCACCATGGCCATCACGTCGAACGGGTCCCCCTGCCGCACCAGGCCGGCGGCCTGGGCCTCGGCGATGGCGGCCAGCTTGCGGTCGTCGAGCCGGTCGGGCTCGTCGACCAGGTGGCCGGCCGGGCGGCGCTCCAGCCGCGCCCACGTGGCCAGTCGGATGAGGTCGGGGCGGCGGAGGTACTCGTCGTAGAGGCGGACGGCCCAGTCCGCGAGGTCGGCGGCGTCGATCGGGACGACGTTCACGATCCGTTCCAGCGAGCCGAAGAAGATGGCGTCGAAGAGCCCCTCCTTGCTGCCGAAGTACGCGTAGAGCTGCGCCTTGTTGGTGCGCGCCGCGGCCACGATCCGCTCGACGCGGGCGCCGGCGATCCCGTACTCGGCGAACTCCCTGGTCGCCACGTCGATGATGCGCTGGTACGTGGCGGCCCCACGGGAGGTGACGGGCTGATCGGGCATGCCCCCACGGTAGCGAACAGAACGGTTGGTTTGCCTGCCGGCCCTCGCCCGCCTACGCTGAAACAGACCGAACAGTCTGTCTATGAGGAGGCGTCATGCGGAGCACCGTCGGCTGGCAACTGGAAGGTCCGTCGTCGACCCTGCGGCGGGCGCCCCTGAAGCGGCGCGACCTGCGCCCCGACGACCTCGCGGTCCGGGTGGACTACTGCGGCGTCTGCCACTCCGATCTGCACGCCGTCGGCGCCCCGGGCGGCGAAGGCGGCCGGCCCCTGGTCCCGGGGCACGAGTTCACGGGCGTGGTGGCCGAGACCGGGCCCGCGGTCACCGGCTTCACCGTCGGGGACCGGGTCGCGGTGGGCAACATCGTCGACTCGTGCGGCGAGTGCGCCATGTGCCGGGCCGGCCAGGAGAACTTCTGCCACGCCTTCCCGACCCTGACCTACGACGGCGTCGACCGGCACGACGGGTCGGTCACGCTGGGGGGCTACTCCCGCGAGTACGTCGTCCGCGACCGCTTCGCGTACCACCTGCCCGCGGGTCTCGATCCGGCCGCCGCCGCTCCCCTGCTCTGCGCCGGGATCACCGTCTGGGAGCCGCTGCGCGCCCTCGGCGCCGGTCCCGGGACCCGCGTAGCGGTGGCGGGCCTCGGCGGCCTCGGCCACCTCGCGGTCAGGTTCGCCGTGGCGCTCGGCGCCCAGACCTGGGTGGTCAGCCGCTCACCCGACAAGGCGGACGACGCCCGCCGGCTCGGCGCCCGCGGGCTCGTCGTCGCCACGGACCCGGAGCAACTGGCCGCCGCCCGCGACCGGTTCGACGTCGTCATCGACACCATCTCCGCCCCGCACGACCTCGGCCCCTACCTGCGCCTGGTCGCCGTGGACGGGACCCTCAGCCACCTCGGGCACCTGGGACCCGTCACCGTGGAGACCATGGACCTGCTCGTGGGACGCAAGAGGTTGAGCTCCGCGGGCAGCGGCGGCCGGCCCGCGACCACCGCCATGCTGGACTTCTGCGCCGAGCACGGCATCACCGCCGACATCGAGCTGCTCCCCTCGGCGCGGGTGAACGAGGCGCTCGACCGCCTCCGACGCAACGACGTCCGCTACCGCTTCGTGCTCGACATGTCCGACCTCGACTGAGCGACGGGCGCGGCTCGGGACGTGACGGCCTCCGCGATCCGCTGGGCCGCCTCGGCCGGTGTGAGGTGCGTGGTGTCGACGACCTCGGCCTCGGCGTGCAGCCAGGTGCGGGCCGCCTCGGCGTAGGGCTCGAGGTACTGGAGGCGGAACGGGGAGTCGGGGCCGAGCACGGTGTCGCCCGCGATGCGCGCGCGGAGGGTGTCCTGGTCGGCGTGGAGGACGAAGTGCCGGACCGGGATGGCGTGCCGGGCGAGGCCCGCGCTGATCTCGCGCCAGTACTCCTCGACCAGGACGGTCATGGGCATCACCAGCGTGCCGCCGGCGTAGTCGAGCACGCGGCGGGCGGTCTCGACCACGAGTGGCCGCCACGGCGGCCAGTGCTGGAAGTTGTCCGTCCCCGGCAGCCCCGGCGTGATGTCCATGAGCGTCTCGCCGACCTTCTCGGCGTTGAACACCCGGGAGTCGGGTAGCAGCTGCTGCACGAGCGCGCTGGTCGTCGTCTTGCCCGCGCCGTGGGTGCCGTTGAGCCATACGATCACCGACCCGACGCTAGCCGATTACTGCCGCAAGCAGGGCGCTTGCAATAGTTAGCAGAGTGCGGCACGCTGGACGGCATGGCTTCACTCGGCGTCGGCAATCTCGGCGAGTTCCTGCGGGAGCAGCGCCGCCAGGCGCGGCTGTCGCTGCGGCAGCTGGCCGACGCGGCCGGGGTGTCGAACCCCTACCTGAGCCAGATCGAGCGCGGGCTGCGCAAGCCGAGCGCCGAGATCCTGCAGCAGATCGCCAAGGGGCTGCGGATCTCCGCCGAGACGCTGTACGTCCAGGCCGGCATCCTCGACGAGCGCGCCGAGGCCGGCGCGGACGGCGAGCGGGCCGCCACCGTCGGCGGCGTGCCGGACGCGGTGCGGGCCGACCCGCACCTCACCGAGCAGCAGAAGCAGGCGCTGCTCCAGATCTACGACTCGTTCCGCCGGGAGCACCAGCAGGAACACACGCACCACAGGGAGAACCCTCGATGACCATCACGGACGACCTCCGGAAGACCCTGACCGAGTCCACGCCCGTCTACGTGGCCGCCGGCACCGCCGACCTCGCCGCGCAGAAGCTGCGCGAGCTGCCGGCCACCTTCGAGCGGCTGCGCGAGCAGGCGCCCGAGCGGCTGCCGAAGCTGCGGGAGCAGGCCCAGCAGGTGGCCATGCAGGGCGTCGGCCTCGCCCTCGAGTACGCCGTGAAGGCCCGCGAGACGTACGACGGCCTCGCCGAGCGCGGCCGCTCCGTCGTCGAGCGGCGCCGCGCCGAGTCCGGCGAGGAGCCGGTGGTGGTCGTGGAGCGGGCGACCGCCGCCGAGGCCGAGCCGGTGCGCGAGCCGGAGCCGGCCGCTGCCGAGGCCGAGGCCGCCGCCCAGGACGAGGCGCCGAAGCCGCGCAAGACCACGGCGCGCAAGACGACCGCGAAGAAGACGCCGCCGCAGTCCTGATCCCCGCTCCCCCCGCCCGGTCCCGACAGGTGAACGCGACCATTACCGGGCGGGGGGTCGGCCCAGTACCGTGGATGTGACCCTCGCGTTGACCAATTGGTGGTGGACAGCATGCTCCTGTCAGGCTTCAGCTCACTGATCAGCTTCGTCTTCCTCGGGCTGCTGCTGCTCAGCATCTTCGCGCTGGTGCACGCCGCGCTGCAGCGGGAGGACGCCTACCGGGCGGCGGACAAGCAGACCAAGCCGTTCTGGCTGATCATCCTCGGCATCACCGTCGCCGTGCAGCTGGTCCTCCCCATGATGCTGCTGGTCCTCGCCGGCACCGTGGCCACGATCGTCTACCTGGTGGACGTGCGGCCGGCGCTCCAGGCGGTCACCGGCCGCGGCCGAGGCAGCGGCGGCGGCTGGAGCAGCAGCGACGGGCCCTACGGCCCGTACAACGGCAACCGGTGACAGACCACCCCGCACCCCCACACATGGCCCTGGCCTGATTCTGCCTCTAGCATCAGCGGGGACACCCGCCGATGAACGTCAGAGGAACCCCAGTGCGATTTCGCCTGACCCCCAGGGAGACCAGTTTCTACGAACTGTTCGCCACGGCCGCCGACAACGTGCTCAGCGGCTCGAAGCTGCTCATGGAGCTGCTGGGGTCCGACGCCGCTACGCGCGTGGAGATCGCCGAGCGGATGCGTGCCGCCGAGCACGCCGGCGACGACACGACGCACGCCATCTTCCACCGGCTGAACTCGTCGTTCATCACACCCTTCGACCGGGAGGACATCTACCGGCTCGCCTCCACCATGGACGACATCATGGACTTCATGGAGGAGGCCGTCGACCTGGTCGTCCTCTACGAGATCGACGAGCTGCCCAAGGGGGTCGACCAGCAGATCGAGGTGCTCTGCCGGGCCGCCGAGCTCACCGCCGAGGCGATGCCGAGGCTGCGCACCATGGAGCAGCTCAGCGAGTACTGGATCGAGGTCAACCGCCTCGAGAACCAGGCCGACCGGATCCACCGCAAGCTGCTCGCCCACCTCTTCAACGGCACCTACGAGGCCATAGAGGTGATGAAGCTCAAGCAGGTCGTGGACGTGCTCGAGGAGGCGGCCGACGCCTTCGAGACCGTCGCCAACACGGTGGAGACCATCGTGGTCAAGGAGTCCTGAGCCCACCGTGGACACCCTCGGCCTGATAGTCGTCATCGCCACCGCGCTGTTCTTCACCTACACCAACGGCTTCCACGACTCGGCGAACGCCATCGCCACCTCCATCTCGACCCGGGCGCTGACCCCCCGGGTGGCGCTCGGCATGGCCGCCCTGATGAACCTGGCCGGCGCCTTCCTCGGCAGCGGCGTGGCCAAGACCGTCAGCGAGGGCATCATCGAGACGCCCAGCGGCGACGACGGGATGGTCATCCTGTTCGCCGCGCTGCTCGGGGCGATCGTGTGGAACATGATCACCTGGTACTTCGGGCTGCCGTCGTCCTCCTCGAACGCGCTGTTCGGCGGCATGATCGGCGCCGCGCTCGCCGCCGCGTCCGCCGTGCACTGGGACGGGGTGCTCACCAAGATCGTCATCCCGATGTTCGTCTCGCCGCTGATCGGCCTCGTGCTCGGCTACCTGGTGATGGTCGGCATCCTGTGGCTGTTCCGCCGGGCCAACCCACGCCGGGCACAGCGCGGCTTCCGCATGGCACAGACGGTCTCGGCGGCCGGCATGGCCCTCGGCCACGGCCTGCAGGACGCGCAGAAGACGATGGGCGTGGTGGTGCTCGCGCTGGTGATCGCGGACGTACAGGACGAGGCGGACGCCATCCCGGTGTGGGTGAAGCTGGCCTGCGCCGGCATGCTGTCGCTCGGCACGTACGCCGGCGGCTGGCGGATCATGCGCACCCTCGGCCGGGGCATCATCGAACTCGACCCGCCGCGTGGCTTCGCCGCCGAGACGACGGCGGCCTCCGTGCTCTACTCCGCCTCCTACGTCTTCAACGCGCCCATCTCGACGACCCACGTCATCACCTCGGCGATCATGGGCGTGGGCGCCACCCGCAGGGTCAGCGCCGTCCGGTGGCGAGTGGCGCAGAACATCGTGGCCGGCTGGTTCATCACCATGCCGGCCGCCGCCGCGGTGGCCGCGGTGACGTACTGGCTGACCGACCTCCTCCGCTAGCCCCCCTGGCGGGGGCAAGGCCCCGAAGGCACCTCCGCCCCGACGAGCCACCGGCCGGGTGAGGGCCGCGGGTCCCTGGCGGCCACCCAAAGCCGGCGCCGCCGGGCCGCTCCCACGACACCCGCACACCGGACCCACCAGGACCGTGGGACCAGGCACCGTTCCGTGCGAACACCGGCAGCCAGCCGGCTGCCACCGAACCCACCACGGCCGCCCGCCCCGGGCCGGCGCCGCCAGGCGCTCGGCGCGCACCCGCAACACCCGCACAGTGAACCACCGGCCGCTCCGGGCCAGCACACCAGGCGGCCAGCGCCCGTACCCACGCTCCCCGCGCGGCCAGGGACAGGCCCCAGGCCTCCCACGCTGCCAAGCACGCGGCCGGCCCGGACGCGGGCCCCCGCACAGCGAACCACCGGCCGGCGCCCGGCCGGCCCGCTCCCACGACACCCGCGCACCGGACCCACCAGGACCCTGGGACCAGCACCGTTCCGCGCGGAACACCGGCAGCCGGCCCGCGTACAGCGAGCCACCGGCCTCCGCACGGGGAGCCGCCCTGGGCCAGCACACCCGGCAGCCAGCCGGCCCGCTCCCACGACACCCCGGCGGCCAGGCACGGGCCCCACAGGGGCCGCCTGCGCTGCCAAGCGGGCGGCCGGCCCGGACACAGGCCCCCACGCAGCAAACCAACGGCCTCCGCCACGGCCGACCGCCCGCCGCAAGGCAGCCGCACAGCGCGCCGCCGGCGCCGCCAGGCGCCGGCGGCCGGCGGGGCCCGCGGCCCCCCGCGCGGCGGTGTCGCGCAGCCGTACACCGAATCGTCACCGTTTTCACACCCGTGACAGGCAGCGCCCTGGCCTCCCGGGCATCTCTTATTCCATGGGGCACTTTCGACCCCGAACTCTCCTACCAAGGGGGCCAGTTGAGAAAGCGCACACAGCGCTCGCGCGCGACGGTGGTCGTGGCGTGCGCGGCGGTCGTCGCGACCCTGACCGGAGGCTTAGCCACCGCGGCCGAGGGACCGGCCGGTGACACGTTCGGCCGCGCCGAACAAGGTCGCGAGCCGATCGCACTGATCACGGGTGACCAGGTCGTGCTCGACGCCGACGGCGCCGTCACCGGTCTGATCCGCGCCGAGGGCCGGGAGGACGTCCCGGTCCGGGTGCTGGAGATCGACGGCGCCACCCACGTCCTCCCGGCCGACGTGGCGCCGCTGATAGCCGACGGCACGCTCGACCGCCGGCTCTTCAATGTCACCGAACTCAGCCGCGAGCAGTACCGGCAACGCGACGGCCTCGGCGTGATCGTCACCTATGCCGGCGAGCGGCAGGCCGGCCTGCTCAGCGCCCAGGACGAGGTCGCCACCACCCTGGAGGCCGTCAACGGCGAGGCGCTGGTCGTCGCCGACGACCAGCTCGCCGGGCTGTGGAACGAGCTGACCACGCCGGCCGAGGGCGAGGTGACGCTGGCGGCCGCGCCCGAGATCGAGTCCATCGCGCTGGACGGCCTGGTCCAGGCGTCGCTCGACACCAGCGTCCCGCAGATCGGCGCGCCCGAGGCGTGGCAGGCCGGCTACGACGGCGAGGGCGTCACCATCGCCGTCCTCGACACCGGCATCTCCAACGACCACGAGGACGTCACCCCGCAGGTCGTCGCCGAACAGAACTTCTCGGAGTCGCCCGACACCGAGGACCGGCACGGCCACGGCACGCACGTCGCCTCCACCGCCGCCGGCACCGGCGCCCACTCCGGCGGCACCTACACCGGCGTCGCGCCCGGGGCGCGGCTGCTCGACGGCAAGGTGCTCGACGACGGGGGCTTCGGCTTCGACTCCGGCATCATCGAGGGCATGCAGTGGGCCGTCGACCAGGGCGCCGACATCATCAACATGTCCCTCGGCGGTCCGGCCACCACCGAGGTCGACCCGATGGAGGAGGCGGTCAACACCCTCTCCGCCGAGTCGGACACGCTGTTCGTCATCGCGGCCGGCAACTCGGGGCCCGATGAGAACAGCCTGGGCACCCCCGCCACCGCCGACGCGGCGCTGACCGTGGGCGCGGTCGACAAGCAGGACCAGCTCGCCGACTTCTCCTCGGTCGGCGGCCGGCTCCGGGACGCCGCCGTCAAGCCCGACCTGACCGCCCCCGGCGTGGACATCGGCGCCGCCGCGTCCCCCGGCAGCCTCATCGAGGCCGAGGGCACCCCGGTCGCCGACGGCTATGTGGCGATCTCCGGCACCTCGATGGCCACCCCGCACGTGGCGGGCGCCGCCGCGATCCTCGCCCAGGCCCACCCCGACTGGACCGGCGAGCAGCTCAAGGCCGCGCTCGTCGGCTCGGCCGTCTCGACCGGCGACTACACGCCGATGCAGCAGGGCACGGGCCGCGTGGACGTCCCGGCCGCCCTCGCCCAGAGCGTGATCGCCGAGACCCCGTCGCTGACCTTCGGCGTCGTGCCGTTCCCGCACGACGACGCCGAACCGATCACCCGCGAGCTGACCTACCGCAACCTCGGCGACGCGGACGTCACCCTCGACCTGACCACCGAGGCCCTCGCTCCCGACGGCAGCACGGCCCCCGAGGGCGTCTTCACCCTCGGCGCCGACCAGGTCACCGTCCCCGCCGGCTCCACCGCCACCGTCCCCGTCACCGCGAGCACCGCGGCCGGCGACCAGTACGGCGCCTACACCCTGTGGGTCACCGCGACCGGCGACGAGCCGGGCCAGACCGTGCGCACCTCGGGCTCCGTCCTCCGCGAGGAGGAGAAGTTCGACCTGACCATCGAGGTCAGCGACCGTTCCGGCCAGCCGGCCGAGGCGTGGGAGACCTACGTCCAGGGCCTGGACGACTTCACCGAGGGCGCCTACCTCGCCCCCGGTGAGGAGGGCTCGGCCTCGACGCGGCTGCCCGCGGGCCGCTACCAGCTGGACACCACCGTCTACTACTTCGAGCCCGACTCGGAGGAGCTGACGGCCGCCGACTGGCTGCTGCAGCCGTCGCTCGAGCTGACCGAGGACACCACCCTCACCGTCGACGCGGCGGACGCCCGCCGCATCTCGCTGACCGGGCCGGACTACTCGGCCGAGGAGGTCGGCGTCAGTGCCGGCTTCGACCTGCTCTCCGAGGACGCCGGCTTCGGCGTCGGGATGGGCTTCGGCGGTCTGTCGGGCGGCCTGCACACCGCGCAGGTCGGGGACGTGGCGGACGGCTGGGAGCTCTCGTCGAGCGCCAGCTCGGACCTGGTGAACGACGACCGCGAGTACCACCTGCTGGACACCAGGGAGGGCTCCTTCTACACCGGCCTGCGCAAGCGGGTCAGCGCCTACGAGCTCGCCCGGATCACCACCCGCCAGGGCGCCTCGCTGCCCGACCGTGAGGGTGTCCTGCTCACCGCGTCCGACGCCGGTGGTGGCGGCGGCGCCATCTCGCGGTCGATCCCGACCACCACCGAGGTGTACGTGCAGGCGGCGGCCGGCGCGTGGTACCAGGAGTTCGTCCAGTTCGACGCCGAGGGCAACCTCGAGACGGACCACTGGAGCGACTTCGAGACCTACGAGCCGGGCGAGAGCTACGAGACGACGTTCAACGTCGGCGTCTTCGGCCCCGCCATCAACGAGGGCCAGGGCCTGTTCCTCTGGGGCAGCACGCTGGCCGGCATCGTCAACCCGTACGCCGACGGCGCCAGCCACACCGGCGACAGCGTCTTCGACTCCGCCTCCACCACGCTCTACCGGAACGGCGAGGAGTACGCCACCGAGGACGGCAACTACCTGGACTGGGTGAGCTTCGAGCTGCCGGCGGGCGAGGCCGCGTACGAGCTGGTCACCACCGCCAGCCGGAGCGAGACCGGGGGCAACGTGAGCACGGAGGTCACCGCCTCCTACACGTTCACCGCGGCGCCCGGCGGCGAGGAGGACATCATCGACGTCCCGGCCACCGCCGTCAGGTACACCCCGGAGCTGGCACTGGACAGCACCGGACCCGCCGGCGAGACCGTCCAGGTGCCGGTCACCATCCAGGGCACCGGCGCGGACGGCAACCTGGAGTCGCTGACCGTCTCCGTCTCCCACGACGGCGGCGAGACCTGGACCGAGACCCCGGTCGACGACGGCACCCTGACCGTCACCAACCCGGAGGCCGGCGGCACCGTCTCCTTCCACGCCGTCGCCGTCGACACCCAGGGCAACACCACCACCCAGACCATCATCGACGCCTACCGCACGACATAACGGCTCCGCCGGTCGACCGATCGACACCGCCGGGTTCGTCGTGGCACACCACCACGACGGGCCCGGCGGCCCGCGTCCGGCCTACGGCCGGACAGCGCCGGCCGACGGCCAGGCCCTAGCCGAAGCGGCCCGAGATGTAGTCCTCGGTCGCCGGCACGGAGGGGTTGGAGAATATCTTCGCCGTCGAGTCCACCTCGACGAGCCGCCCTGGCTCCCCCACCGCCGCCAGGTTGAAGAACGCGGTCCGGTCCGAGACCCGCGCCGCCTGTTGCATGTTGTGGGTGACGATGACGATCGTGTACTCGGTCTTGAGCTTGTCGATCAGGTCCTCGATCGCCAGCGTGGAGACCGGGTCGAGCGCCGAGCACGGCTCGTCCATCAGCAGCACGTCGGGCGCCACCGCCGTGGCCCTGGCGATGCAGAGCCGCTGCTGCTGCCCGCCGGAGAGGCTGGAGCCGGGCCGCTGGAGCCGGTCCTTGACCTCGTTCCACAGGTTGGCGCCGCGCAGCTCGCGCTCCACCACGTCGTCGAGCTCCGACTTCCGCATCCGCCGGCCGGCGTTGAGCCGGAGACCGGCCGCCACGTTGTCGTAGATCGACATCGTGGGGAACGGGTTGGGCCGCTGGAAGACCATGCCGACCGTGCGGCGCACGGCCACCGGGTCGACGCCAGGTCCGTACAGGTCCTCGTTGTCCAGCAGCACCTTCCCCTCCACCCGGCCGCCCGGCGTCACCTCGTGCATCCGGTTGAGGGTGCGCAGGAACGTCGACTTGCCGCAGCCCGAGGGGCCGATGAAGGCCGTGACGGCCTGGGGTTCGACGTGCAGCGAGATGCCCTCGATCGCCTTGTGGGCGCCGTAGTACGCGGTCAGCCCGCTGACGTCGATGCGCTTGGCCATGTGCGGCACGACTCCCTTCCGTCCTCCGTCACCGATCGGTCTTCGGTGCCTTCCACCGTGCCACCGCGCGGGCCGCCAGGTTGAGGACCATGACGAACGCGATCAGCACCAGCGCCGCCGCCCACGCCCGGTCGTAGGACGACTCGGTGCCGGCGCCCCACTGCTCGTAGACGTAGAGCGGCAGCGAGGACTGGGCGCCGTCGAACGGGTTCGCGTTGATCATCGCGTTGCCGAAGACCAGCAGGATGACGGGCGCCGTCTCGCCGGCGATCCTGGCCAGCGCCAGCATCACCCCGGTGGTGATCCCGCCCAGCGCGGTCGGCAGCACCACCTTCACGATAGTGCGCCACTTCGGCACTCCGAGGGCGAGCGACGCCTCGCGCAGCTCGTCGGGCACCAGCTTCAGCATCTCCTCGGTGGACCGCACCACGATCGGCAGCATCAGCACGGCCAGCGCCAGGGCGCCCGCGAAGCCCGAGTAGCCGAAGCCCAGCGTCATGATCCACAGGCTGAGGACGAAGAGGCCGGCCACGATCGACGGGATGCCCGTCATCACGTCCACGAAGAAGGTGATCGCCCGCGCCAGCCGGCCCCGCCCGTACTCGACCAGGTAGACCGCGGTCATCAGCCCTATCGGGATGGCGAGCAGCGACGCCAGCAGCACCTGCTGGACCGTGCCGAGCAGAGCGTGGTAGACGCCGCCGCCGGACTGCCAGCTGAGCACCCCGTTCATCGAGTGGGTGAGGAAGTACCAGCTGACGCCGGGCACGCCGCGCGAGACGGTCTCCCAGACCAGCGCCGCGAGCGGCAACACGGCGACCGCGAAGCAGGCCCACACCAGCAGCGCCGCGAGACGGTCGACGGCCCGGCGCCGGCCCTCTATCCGCAGGGTCAGCCAGAACGTGGCCGTGACGAACACCACACCCGCGATGAGGCCCCACTGCACCCGGCTGGTGAGCCCGGCCACCAGGCCGATCCCGACGCCGAAGGACAGCGCGCCGACCAGCAGGGCGCCCAGCGCCCACCCCGGCAGCCTGGCCGGCCGCAGCACCGCCCTGGCCACCGGCCGGGGCGCGGCCGCCGTCGCCACGAGGCGCTCGCTCACACGACCCTCCCCGCGTACTCCCGGCGCCTGGCGATGATCAGCCGGGCCACGCCGTTGACCAGCAGCGTGAGCAGGAAGAGCACGAGCCCCGAGGCGATCAGCGCGTCCCGGCCCATCGAGGTGGCCTCCTTGAACTGGCTGGCGATGTTCTGCGCGAAGGTGCCGCCGCCGGACTCCAGCAGGCTGGCGTTGATCAGGAAGCTCGGCGACAGGACCGTCGCCACCGCCATCGTCTCACCGAGCGCCCGCCCGAGGCCCAGCATCGTGGCGCTGACCACGCCGGAGCGGCCGAACGGCAGCACCGTGGTGGTGATCACCTCCCAGCGGGTGGCGCCGAGCGCCAGCGCCGCCTCCTGGTGGGCGCGTGGGGTCTGCCGGAAGATCTCCCGGGCGACGCTGGTGATGATCGGCAGGATCATGATCGCCAGCAGGATGCCCACGGTCATCAGCGAGCGGGCCGGCGTGCCGTCGTAGGAGAGCACCCTGGTCCAGCCGAAGAGGTGGTCGAGCCACTCGTAGAAGCCGGTCAGTCGCGGCACCAGGTAGAGCGCGCCCCACAGGCCGTAGACGATGCTGGGCACGGCGGCCAGCAGGTCGACCAGGTAGCCGATGGGGGTGGCGAGCCGGCGCGGCGCGTAGTGCGAGATGAACAGGGCGATGCCGACCGCCACCGGCATGGCGAGCGCCATCGCGATCACCGAGCTGACGACCGTGCCGAACAGCAGCACGGCGATGCCGAAGACCGGTGGGTGGGCGTTGGCGTCCCACTCGAAGGTCGTCAGGAAGTTCCCCTCGTCGCGGCTGATCGCGATGACCGCGCGGGTGCTGAGGAAGACCGCGATCGCGGCCATCACCAGGAGCAGCACGATGCCGGAGCCCCTGGCGAGCCCGCTGAACACGCGGTCGCCGAGCCGGACGACGTCGCCGCGCCCGTGCCGCCTGTCGTCGTTGCCGTTGCCGTTGCCCGTGTTCGCGGTGTCCACTCCCCTCAGTCCTTCCGAGAGCCGTCAGGCCAGGGCGTCGACGCGCTCGCGCACCTGGTCGATGATCCGGTCGGCGATCGGCGCGTAGTCGATCTCGGCGAGCGCCCGCTGGCCCTCGTCGCTCGCGGTGTACCGCAGGAACGCCCTGGTCAGCGCCAGGGTCTCCGGCTCGTTCCCACGGTCGCAGACGATCTCGTAGGTGACCAGGACGATCGGGTACGCGTCGTCGGCGGTCGCGGTGTAGTCGAGCTCGAGCGCCAGGTCGCCGCCGCGCCCGACCACCCGGGCCTCGGCGACGGCGCGCTCGGCGTGCTCCACGGTGGCCGCCACCGGCCGCCCGGCGCCGGTGTCGAGCCGGGCGGTGGCGATGTCGTTACGGTGCGCGTAGGACAGCTCGAAGTAGGCGATCGATCCCGGGCTCTGCTGCACCTGCCCGACGAGCCCGGACGAGCCGTCGGCGGCCTGGCCGCCCCGGCCACGCCACGCCTTGTCCGGTTCGTGCGGCCAGGCGTCGGGCGCGGCGGCGTGCAGGAAGCCGGTGAAGTTCTCCGTGGTGCCCGAGCCGTCCGAGCGGTGGAAGGGGGTGATCGGCCGGTCGGGCAGCTCGGTGTCCGGGTTGAGCCGCTGGATCGCCGAATCGTTCCAGCGGGTGATCCGGGAGTCGAAGACCAGGGCCAGGGTCTCGGCGTCGAGCACCAGGTCGTCGACGCCCGGCAGGTTGTACCCGACGGCGATCGGCCCGGCGACCATCGGCAGGTTGACCGCCCGCCCGCCGTCCCCGCACACGGAGCGCGACTCCTCGATCTCCGCCACGCTCAGCGGGGTGTCGGAGCCGGCGAAGGCCGTGTTCCCCTGGAGGAACTCCTGGACGCCGGCGCCTGAGCCCGTGGCCTTGTAGTTGACCTGGCTGCCCGCACAATTGGTCTGGTAGGTGTTCACCCAGACCTCCATGGCGTTTGCCTGGGCGGAGGAACCGGAGGCGAGCAGCGTGCCGCCAGGTCCGCAGCGGAGCTGGTCGAGCGAGAAGTCGAGGGCGCCGGGGAGGCGGGAGTTGTCATCGGAACCGCAGCCGGTGAGGGCCAGCGCACCGGTCAGCGCGACGGCGCCGAGGCGTAGCTTCACTCTCCTTCAGTCCCTTCCCGTGGCCGCTCGTACCATACTGCCCGGTCCTCGCCTGGTCCGTCGCCCATTCGTTACGCTATACCCATCAGGGGTATAAGAGCCGGAAGGCAACACTATGACCACCATCGACGCGACGGCGGCCGAAACGCGGGAGGCCGAGGCGGCCGAGGCCGGCGCGCCGGCCGCGCACCCGGACGGCCCGCACGGCTACAGCAAGGACAAGGACAGCCACCTCAAGCGGCTGCGCCGGATCGAGGGCCAGATCCGCGGCCTCCAGCGGATGGTCGACGAGGACGTCTACTGCATCGACATACTCACCCAGGTGTCGGCGTCGACCAAGGCCCTCCAGTCCTTCGCGCTCCAGCTGCTCGAGGAGCACCTGCGGCACTGCGTGGCGCACGCGGCGCAGGAGGGCGGCCCGGAGATCGACGCCAAGGTCCAGGAGGCCACCGCGGCCATCGCCCGCCTGCTGCGGACCTGACCTCCCCCTCCGTGGGCTACTCGACGGTGCCGGTGTAGACCTGCTCCGGCTCCGGCAGCTCCACCCGCACCGGCGCCCCGAAGTCGTGGAGCAGCACCGTGGACGCCACGTCCACCGACTCGCCGCCCCTGGCGAAGCTGAACTGGTGCCGGATCTTCCGCGGCAGCCCCTGGTCGTCGAGATAGGCGTCGAACGGCACCTCGGTGTCCGTGAAGCCGTCCACCGCGGCCGCGAGCTGCTCGCCCGACGCGCCGGGCGCCGCCTCGGCGGCGGCCGCGATGTCCGTCACGCCCCGGTAGTGCCGCAGGGTCTGCCCGTCCACCTCGGTGTACCCGAGGTCGGCCGCGTAGGAGACGCCGCGCAGCAGCTCGGCGGCCGTCTGCGGATCGGTGGCGCCGCCCGTCACCACGTTGCCGTCCGGGACGGCGGTGACCTCGATCCGCACCCACTTGTCGGGCGGCACCCCGGCGCCCCGGTTCTTCATGTACAGCTCGCCGGCGACGAACACCTCGGTGACCGGCTCGCCCTCCGGCAGGGTGATCACCAGCTCCCCCTGCCGTTCGGCGTAGTCGAACCCGCCTTCCCCGTGAATCGTGATCCAGGTGCCGCCCGAGGCCATCCGCATGTCCGTGGTGGCCTGCGAACTCCCGCTCTCCGCGAGGAGGTCCGGCACCAGCCGCACCACCTCGGCGGCCTGCCGCCGCGCCGCGCCGTCCGCCGCGGCGCCCGTACCGGAACACCCGGAGGCCGCGCCGGCGAGCACGGCGGAGATGAGCCCGGCACAACCGGCGCGCCTGGTGCGCGCCGCGATTCCCGTGGTGGTCTCCCTGGTCTGCCCCATGGTCAGCCGACACCCCCAGCACCTGGTCGCCTCGGAGTCGTATCGCCTAACGAGACCCGGGGACGGCCGTTACGGTGGTGTCGTGCAGACCGAAGGTGAAGTCGAGGAACCCTCGGCGGAACGCGCGGGGCTGGTGGTGCACCAGGTCACGCTCTCCGAGCGCGGCCCGTTCGTGGCACCACGCTGCAGCTGCGGCTGGTACGGCCCCGCCCGCCGCTCCCGGCCACTGGCCAGGGACGAGGCCGCGGCGCACGAGACGACGCCGCCTGACGGCTAGCGCCCTCGCGACTCAGGCCGCGAGCCCGGAGCCCGACGGCGCCGGATGCGGCTCGGGCCGGCCGGTGCCCCCGGCACCGCCGGTGCCGGCGGCGGGCGCCGCCGGCTGACCCGCCACGCTCGCCACCGCCGGCGCGGGCGCGACGGCCAGCCAGCCGAGGCCACGGGTGTTCGACAGCAGCCGCACCAGCGGCGTCAGCGCCGCCATCGCCAGCGGCGCGAGCAGCAGCGCCACCGCCATGCCGAGGGCGAAGCCGCCGACGACGTCGGTCGGGTAGTGGACGGCGACGAAGACCCGGGCGAAGCCCTGGGTGAGCGCCAGCGCGAAGGCGATCAGGCCGAGGACCCGGTGCACGAGGAAGAGCGCGACGGCGATGGCCATGGCCGCGCTGGCGTGGTCGCTGACGAAGGACCAGCCGTGCTTGCCCTCCACCAGCACGTCGAGGTCGGGGTGGTCGACGAAGGGTCTGGGACGGGCCACGAACTCGCTGATCGGGATGTTGACGAGCCGCGCCACCGCGGCCGCGCCACCGGCCCACAGCACGCCCGCCACGGCGGCCGGCGCGTCGGGCCGCCGCCGCACCAGCAGCCAGCCGATCCCCACGAGCACGACCAGGCCCACCGGGATGCCGTACTCGCCGACGAACGAGACGAAGCTCCGAACCCACTCCGGCAACCGACCGGCGAGCCCGTTGATCTCGTAGAGGATGTCCAACTCGACATCGGGGTTATCGAGTCCAACCATGTGCCGTTGCGGCCCCTTCGTGCTGTGGGGGGACCCTGTCAAGGCTGACAGGGCTGAGGAGCCCCTGTTCCGGTACAGGTAACGCCAACTACATCCCCCAGAGTGCCGGTGTCCATCGAAAGATCACCACAGCGTTATCGAACAGCAACGGACTGCCCAGTTCGGCCCGGGGCATCACCCGGCGCGACGGTGGCGTCACCCTGCCGTGGGGCGGGTCGCCCCAAAATAATCCTGGGAATCAATCGGGTCAAAACGGATCGTGGCACCGGTGTAGGGGGCGTTGATCATGTACCCGCCGCCGACATAGATGCCGACATGGTGGATGCTCCGCGGATCCTGAAGATCATACGCGAAGAACACCAGGTCCCCCGGCAGCAGTTCGGACCGGTCCGGGTGCGGCCCGGCGTTCCACTGGTCGTTGGCGACGCGCGGCAGCTCTATCCCGACGGACTCGTACGCCGCCTTCGTCAACCCCGAACAGTCGAACCGCCCGTCGTGCTCCGGCGTCCCGTTGCCGCCCCACAGGTACGGCGTCCCGAGGTGCTCCTGCGCGAAGTTCACCGCCCCCGCGGCCTGCTCAAGCGGCGGCAGCCCACCCCCACCACCGGCCTCCTCGACGGGCGCGGCGAAACTGGCCTCGGCGTCGCGGATGATGCGGACGTAGTTCTGCGTCTCCGTGTACGGCGGGACCCCGTTGTACTGGATCACCGCGTACGGTCCCGCGTTGTACGCCGCCAGCATGTTGTCCACCGGATCGCCCGGCACGTCCTCCACGTAGCCCGCGAGGGAGCAGTCGTAACTGGCGGCGGACGGGATCGCGTCCTCCGGGTCCCAGACGTCGGCGACGCCGTCGTCGTTGGCGTCGAGGCCGTGCGTCGCCCAGGTGCTGGGGATGAACTGCGCTATGCCCTGGGCGTTGGCCGGGCTGGTGCGGTCCGTGCGGAAGCCGCTCTCCTGGTTGAGCTGCGCGGCGAGCAGCGCCGGGGAGAGCGTCGGGCAGAGGTTGCCCCACTCCTGCACCAGGGCCGCGTACTCGGCCGGCACCGCGTTGCGGGCCAGTTGACCGCTTCCTCGTCCCCCGCCTGATCCGCCGAGCAGTCCGGCGGCGGCGCCGTACACGCCCACGACGAGCAGCGCCATGAACAACGCCAACGCCCCGACACCGGCGCCGGCCCACAGCACGATCCTCCGCATACCCCAACTCTCCCCGTTTTCAGGGCTCCTGACGAGCCTATGGGGTGCTGAACCCGTCACACGCGACGCTCGCGGCGTCCTCGTCCGAGGTGACGTGGAGCCAGACCACGGTCCAGTCCCCGGACGCGTCGACGAGCGGCGGGGCGCCGGGGAAGTCGTCGGGGTACGTGACGTACCGCCATTCCTCCGGGCCGCCCTCGAACAGGTCGAAGACCTCGGAGACATGGAAGGTGCCGATGCCCGCGTTGCCCTCTACGGGCGCTGGTGGCCGCACAGCCGCCGCCACGGGATAGGGGGCCGACACCTCGCCGAGGTCCAGCTTCAGCCGCCAGCCGATCTCGGCCTCGCCGGGCACCGTCTCGGTGTCGACGCTCCACTGCCACTGTTCCACCCGCTCCTCCGGAGGTTGCCGGCAGGAATCGATGGCGGGATCCCAGAGGTCGGTGGCGTAGAACTCGGGCCCGAAATCCAGCGGATCGCCCGTGGCCGCCGAGTCGTCGTCGGCGCCCTCACCGCCCTGGACGCCGGAGGCGGTGGTCTCCTGGCCGTCGCCGCTCTCGGTCGGGCCGGTGACGGTGTCGTCGCGCGCGGCTTCGCCGTCGTCGCGGCTGCCGAGCCAGACGGTGGTGGCCGCGATGACGGCCGTCACCGCCAGGGCGGCCGTCGCGATCCGGGCGCGGCGGCCGTGGGTGGGTCCGGCCGGGACCAGGCCGGCCGCCGTGGCCGTCGGCAGGTCGTACGGCGCCTGCTCGGCCAGCGCCTGGAGCGCCTGGTACGCCGGCAGGTCCGGCAGCGCCCGACTGACCGCACAGCGGCGGACGATGTCCGCCGGCGTCGGGCGGTCGGCCGGCTCGCGGGCCACGCAGGCGCGGATCAGCGCCGCGAGCCCGGGATGGACGCCGGCCACGTCGACCTCGCCGTGCACCACCCGGTAGCTGACGGCCGGCCACTCCCCGCCGCCGTACGGCGGCCGGCCGGTGGCCGCGGCGGCCAGCGTCGCGCCCAGCGCGAAGACGTCGGCCGCCGGCCCGGCCTCGGCGCCGAGCAGCACCTCGGGGGCCGTGTACCCGGGGGTGCCGGGCGCCTGTCCGGTCCTGGTGAGCTGGGTCTGGTCGGCCGCCCGCGCGATCCCGAAGTCGATCAGGCGCGGGCCGTTCGGCGCGAGGATGACGTTGTGCGGCTTGAGGTCGCGGTGCACCACGCCCTGTGCGTGCACGGCGGCAAGTCCCTCGGCGAGCGCGGCGAGCAGCCCCGTGCACAGCTCGGGCGGCAACGGCCCGTCCCGCAGCGCCCGCAGCAGCGTCGGCCCCGGCACGTACTCGGTGGCCAGCCAGTACGGCGGCGCGTCGAGCGAGGCGCCGATCAGGTTGGCGGTGAACGGGCTGCGCACCGCCCGCACCGTGGCCACCTCGCGCCGGAACCGGGCCAACGCGCCCGGCTCGTCGGCGATGTCCTCCCTGATCACCTTGACCGCCGCCCGCGTGCCGCCGGGCGACCGGCCGAGGTAGACCCGTCCCATCCCGCCGGCCCCGAGGCGGGCCAGCAGCGTGAACTCCCCTATGGCGGCCGGATCCTGGGCCCGCAACGCTTCCACGAGGGGCCACTCTGCCGCATCGGGCCGCTCAGGCCGAGGGCGCCGCCTCGACCTCGTCGTCGGCCGGCTCGTCCTCGGCGCGCAGCGCGGCCGTCCACAGCGGCAGCAGCCACTGCGTCAGGCCGAGGCCGAACAGGGCGAGCACCGCGGCCTCGGCCGGCACGCCGCCGTCCGAGAGCAGGTGGGCCAGGCCGAGTCCGCCGATGGCGGCCAGCGTCAGTGACAGCTGCACCCGGTGCGCGACGGTGAAGGCCTCGCCGCGCTCGGTCAGTTGCCGCTCGTCGAGGGCCCGGGCGCGGAGTTCGAGCAGGCCGCGGGTGGTGGAGTTGAGCACGCCGGTGCACACGCACCACAGCAGGACGAGCGGGATGACGAGGCCGATCAGCAGCCCGCCGTTGTCGCCGGCGAGCGGGAACGCCAGCGGCGTCGCGGCCGTCAGCGCGACGTGCGCCGCCGTCCACGCGCGCCGCTGCCCGCGGCTGGCGTGCCAGTTCCTGGCCTCCTCCCGGTTCATGACGCGCAGCATGGTCTGGTCGTACCTGGTCGTCGTCTTGGCGCTCACGAGCTTCCCCCTTGCCTCTCTGCCGGTTTCGTGCCTCCGCCGCCGTAGACCGCGTCGGTGAGCGGCTGGAACGGCTCGAGCGAGAACAGCGCCTCCACCGGAAGGGAGAAGTACGCCGCGATCCGCAGGGCCAGGTCGAGGCTCGGGTTGTACTGCCCGCGCTCGATGTGCCCGATCGTCTGGTAGTGCGCGCCGACGGCGTCCGCCAACGCCCGACGCGTGACGCTCCGCTCGGCGCGCACCACCGAGAGTCTGTTGTGGACCTTATCGCTCATGTATAAGTAGTACTACATCTGGCAGCGCTTCGACAACCCTCAGACGGTGATCCCGTAGCCGAGCTCCTCGGCCGCGACCGGCCAGAAGGCGTTCTCGTCGTCCGTCGCCGCCTCGTCCAACGCCGCCAGGCGGGCGAGCAGCGCGTCCGTCAGCTCGTCACCGGCGTCCTCGTCCTCGTCATCGAGGTGCGCCGCGTCGAGGGCCGCCTCGGCATAGGCGCGCGAGCAGGCGACGAGCGCCGGGAGACTGGAGTTGACCAGTTCGGGCTCGTCCTCCTCGGCGAGCAGCCACACCTGGCCGGTGGCCCGGTCGACGGCGAGGGCGGAGAGGCCGGGGTCGTCGGCGACCACGGCGTACGTCCGCCCACCGACCGCACGCTCGGCGAACGGCGCGGTCAGCCAGCTGCCCGGATAGGGAACTCGTTCACGCCCGACCAGGGCCTCGGTGATGCGGGTGTCATCCATCATGCGCGGGAGCGTAAGCCCGGGAGACGATCCGAGTACCCGCCCTGAGTAGGTTCGCCGATGTCAGCGGCGGTCCGTGCCGACTAGCTTCGGCTCCATGTCTGCTCCCGGGTACGAGTCCACCAGCGAGAACGTGGTACGCGCGGTGCTCGCGCTGGTGTTGATCGCGTTCGCCGGCTTCACGTTCCTCGTCGGCCCGATCGGCGTCATGGCCAGCGACGGTTGCTCCGACGGCGACCCGCGCTTCATCTGCACGGTCGGCGGCCAGCGGACCGTGGCGTTCACCCCGTTGATCACCGCTCCCGTGGCGCTGGTCGTCGGCCTGGCAGGGCTCGGCATGAGCGGCCGGAAGCAGCACGACTGGGGCCTCGCGCTCTGGGCCGCCGCGATGGCGGCGCTCGCGGTGGCCTGGTTGGTGGTCGCCACGATCACGTCATGAACAGGTGCTTGGTTCACCCAAGCTCCGCCCAGAGGGCCTTGCCGCTGCCGGGCCTCGGATACTGCCCCCAGTCGACGGCCAGCGCCGCACACGATCAGCAGGCCACGCCCCGAGGGCGCGTCGTCCGCCGGCCGACTCGGGCGCAGCGGCGCCAGCCCCGGCCCGTCGTCCCACACCGTGAGCCGCAGCCGCGCTCGGACGGCGAACCACGCGACACGGAACGCGGGCGGCCCCCGGCCGTGTTGGACGGCATTGGTGACCAGCTCGCTGACGACCAGCTCCGCCGGCTCGGCCAGCCCCGGCAGGCCCGTAGGCCCGCACGGCACTGACGGCAGAGGCCCGACAGAGCCGGGGCGCGCGGCTGTCGGGGTGGAGGTGGACGCTGATCTCCCAGTCATGGAGGCAGCGGCCCTGGCGGGGCATGACAGCAGTCATCGGCACAAGACTCCCTTGCCGCGAACGGTACTCGATTCAGCACTCAACGTAACGCCGTAAAGTATTAATCTGCTACCTAGTCAGCGCACAAACTAATGTTCTTCGGGGTCGCTGTTAGCCTTCCGCTCATGCCGCCGAGGAGTACACCCACCGTGCGTCAGCAACGGCTTGGCGCCGAGCTGCGCAAACTCCGAGAGCGCGCCGGGCTGACTGCCAGAGAGGCAGGCGACCTGCTCAGCACGGCCCCGACGCGCATCAACAACATCGAGTCCGGGCGCTTCGGAATCAGCCGCGACAAGGTCCGCGCGTTCGCCGTCAACTACGGCTGCGACGACGAGGCGTTGATCTCCGCGCTGGCCGACATGTGCGGTGGACGCGGGCGCAACTGGTGGGACGAATACCGAGACCTGCTACCTGCCGGGCTGCTGGACCTCGCGGAGATGGAACATCACGCCAGGATGATCCGGGTGGCGCAGGTCGTACATCTGCCTGGCCTGCTCCAGACGGTCGACTACTCCCGTCAGGTCTTCCAGCAGAGCAGCTACGAACTTTCGCCACCCGAGGTCGAGTTCCGCGTCAGCCACCGGATCAAGCGGCAGAAGATCCTCTACGGCGACTCGCCTACGCCGTTCCACGCCACCATTCACGAGGCGGCGCTCCGGATGCGGTTCGGCGGACCGGAGGTGACGCACGACCAGTTGCGGCACATCGTCGCGATGAGCGAACTCCCGCACATCACCGTGCGTGTGATCCCGTTCATCGCCGGCACCTTTCCGGGAGCGGGCCACACGGTCGAGCTCGCCGAGGGACCGGTTGCACAGCTGGACTCCGTGTCCGTCGACACCGAACATGGATCCGTATTTCCTTGCTCTGACGCCCAACTCGCCAGCTATCGAAGGTTCATGGAGCGGTTCGAAGCCATCGCCCTGGAACCGAACGCATCCCGCGATCTCATCCTCGCGATCATCGACACCCCCTGAGGAGGCCCGATGCGGCCCGTCTCATGGCAGAAATCATCGTTCAGCAGCGAAGGCAGCGCCTGCCTGGAGTTGGCCTTCGCGCCGCCCGGCGACACGCTGCTCCTCCGCGAGTCCGACGAGCCAGGCACCGTCCTCCGTACCAACCCCGCGCGGCTGCGCGCGCTGCTCGGCCTCGTCCGGCAGGACAACCCGCACTGACGGCGCGTCGATCCTCGCCTGGCCTGAATCCGCCCCGTCTCGGCTGCCCTTCTGTCACCCACGCGTGGCACAATCCGAGAAGGAGTGGTTTGAACGGCAGTTGGGCGGTGAGGTCGGATGCTCCTGGCAGCGGAACAAGATGACATCAACGAGATCATCGGCGGCATCGCCCCGAACTGGGGCCCGTTCGCGCAGGTCGGTGACCAGGCGCGGACGATGATTCAGGTGATCATGGCGCTGGCCATCCTGATCTGCATGGCGATCGCCATCTGGGGCGCGGCCAAGCAGCGGATCGGGTCGACGGCGCTGCGGGACAGCTTCAGCGCCGAGCAGGGCAAGGGGCTGATCGTCGCCGGGCTCACCGGGATCTTCATCATCGGTTCCCTCGGCACGCTGTTCACCATCATCTACGGGATGGCCATCTAGCGGATGCGCGGTCGCACGCGGGCTCGGGGGGTGGCGGCGGCGCTGGCCGTCGCGGCGCTGTGCGGGGGGTGCGCGTTCGGGCCTGCCGCCAACCGGGCCGAGCAGGTCTTGAGTTCGCGGGACGTCCCGGAGGAGTCACAGGCCCCGGACGGCGAGCTGCCGAGCCCCGGTGAGGAGCCGAGCACCGAGCCGCCCGTCGTGGTGGAGCCGGCGCCGGCCACCGGCACGGCGGAGATCGCCGGCACCGTGGCCGAGGGCCTGCCGGACGCCTGTTGCGCCGTCACCCTGCCGGACGGCGGGCTGCTGGTCGGCGAGGCGGAGAGCGGCACCATCCACCGGGTCGCGCCGGACGGCGCGATCACGGAGGCCGGTGCGGCGCCCGGGGTGAGCGGCCTGCTCGGCATCGCCGTCGAGCCGGGCTTCACCGGCGAGGACGGCTGGGTCTACCTCTCGTACGCCACCGAATCCGGCACCACCCGCGTGGCGCGCTATCCCTACGACGGCGACCGCCTTGGCAGCGCCTCGCACCGGTTGCTGGAGGACATCCCGGGCGGCGGGGTGCTGGCCTTCGGCCCCGACGGGATGCTGTATGTCGGCACCTCGGACGCCGGTCAGCCGGGGCTGGCCACCGATCCCGAGTCGCTGGGCGGCAAGATCCTCCGCCTCGAGCCGGACGGCGGCGTGCCGGTCGACAACCCGCTCCAGGGCTCCCCGGTCTACGCGTCCGGGCACGCCGACGTCGCCGGCCTGGCGTGGGACACGGCCGGCCGGCTGTGGTCGCTGGACGCTACGGCGGACGCCGGCGTCGAGCTGAACTCGACAGCGCCGGGCGGGGGATACGAGGAGCAGGGCGGGCTGGAGCCCGTCTTCACCTGGCCGGCGGGCGAGGCGGCGCCGCGCGGCCTCGCGTTCAGCGACGGCTCGCTCTGGGCGCCGGACACGGCGCGGCCGCGCCTGTGGCGGATCCCGCTCAACGGCACGGAGCTGACGGCGGAGCCGGCTCCGCTGCTCGCCGACGGCGAGCTGAGCGGCCCCCGGGCCGTCGTCCCCGCCGTGGGCGGGCCAGGGCTCGGCGTGCTGGACGGGGCGGGCGGAGCGAGCGGCGCGAGTGTGCTGCGGATCGACATAACCTGAGCCGGGACGACCCCGGAAGGAGCGGACGCGTGTCGCGAATCACCCTGGAAGAGGCCGAGAAGCTGGAGTGGATCCAGGCCCCGGTGGAGGACGGCAGCGACGAGCACTGCTTCGAGGTGGCGGCCGGCGAAGGTGACCTGATCCACATCCGTCAGACGGACGATCCGGCCAAGATCGTCACCACGACGCGCGCCAAGTGGCACGCCTTCGTCCTCGGCGTCCAGAACAACGAGTTCGACCACTTCGTCGAGGACGTGCCACCGCCGGGCGCGTAGCCGGCGGAGTGACTATCAGATCCATGTGTCGTTGACACGGCAGCGCCCTGTCGGAATCGACCATAGGAGCATGCCGATGCCAGCAACCGTGTTGGAGGTTCCAGTGAGCGGCGTCACCGAAGAACGCGACCCCGGCCTGGAGCTGTACGAGCGCATGGAACCGATCGATGGCTTCACCATGGAATACCTAGGTGGAGCGCTGGTCATGATGGCCACACCCAACACCATCCACAACCGGATCGTGGACCTGATCCGAGAGTCCCTACCACGATCGGAATTCCAGCCGTGGAATGACCAGGCCGTCGCCATCACCGGCTCGAACGACCGTCCCGATCCGGACCTCACCGTCACCCACGCCGACCACGCCGACGACTACTTCAAGGCCGTCCCTTCCGAGCTGGTGCTCTTCGTGCTGGAGGTCGTCTCCACCACAAGAGGAGCCAAGATCCGCGACTACCAGGAGAAGCCCCCGATCTACGCCCAGGGCGGCATCCCGGTCTACCTGTTGGTCGACCCCAACGACGGCACCTGGCTGCTGCACACCGAGCCGTCACCGGAGAAGGGCGAGTACCGCACGCTCCGCAAGGGTGACTTCGGGGATCCCGTGGAACTGCCTGCCCCGCTGGACGGGATCGTCGTCGCCACCGACCGGTTCCGCCGGTATCCGTCGGATCTCTGAGGCCGCCTGCCCTACAGGCCCAACCCCCGTACCGCCAGGTCCGCCAGCGTGAAGGCGAACAGCGAGATGCCGACGAAGCCGTTGACGGTGAAGAAGGCGCGGTTGAGGCGGGAGAGGTCGGTCGGCTTCACCAGCGAGTGTTCGTAGGCGAAGGCGCCGGCGACCACGGCGAGGCCGGTCCAGAAGAGCGGGCCGGCGTCGGTGCGGACGGCGTAGAGGGCGAGGAGCCCCAGGGTGAGCACGTGGCTGACGCGGGCGCCGTACAGCGAGCCGGCGACGCCGAAGCGCGCCGGCACGGAGCGGACGCCGTTCTCCCGGTCGGCCGCCACGTCCTGGCAGGCGTAGATCAGGTCGAAGCCGCCGATCCACAGGCCGACGGCCAGGCCGAGCACCACCGCGTCCCAGGACCAGGAGCCGGTGACGGCGAGCCAGCCGCCGACCGGTCCCGCGGCCTGGGCGAGGCCCAGGATGGCGTGCGGGAAGTCGGTGAACCGTTTGCCGTAGGGGTAGACGATCATCGGCACCACGGCGACCGGCGCCAGGGCCAGGCAGAGCGGGTTGAGCAGGGCCGCCGAGCCGAGGAAGACGGCGAGCGCGATCAGCGCGCCGGTCCACGCGGTGCGCACCGAGACGGCGCCGGTGACCAGTTCGCGGCGCGCGGTGCGCGGGTTGCGGGCGTCGATCTCGCGGTCGATGATCCGGTTGGCCGCCATCGCGAAGGTCCGCAGGCCGACCATGCAGACGGTGACCCACAGCAGGGTGTCCCACTCCACGGTCTCGTCCGGGCCGTCGAGCAGCATCGCGGTCAGCGTCGCGATGTACGCGAACGGCAGGGCGAAGACCGAGTGTTCGATCATCACCACGCGCAGGAACGCCCGCGCGCGGCCGGCCGCCGGCTGGGGGGCGACGGCGGCGGTCACAGGCCGTACTCCTTCCAGCGGCCGGTGACGCGTTCGGCGACGGCCGGGTCGGAGCGGACCATCTCGGGCCAGCCGCCGTCCCTGGTGTAGCCCTCCTCGGGCCACTTGGCGGTGGCGTCGATGCCGGCCTTGCCGCCCCAGAACTGCTGGTAGGAGGCGTGGTCCAGGTGGTCGACCGGGCCCTCGGTCAGCAGCAGGTCGCGGGCGTAGTCCACGTTGCCGAGCGCCCGCCACGCCACCTCGTGCAGGTCGTGCACGTCACAGTCGGAGTCCACCACGATGATCAGCTTGGTGAGCGACATCATGTGCGCTCCCCACACGGCCGACATCACCTTCTGCGCGTGCTTCGGGTACTTCTTGTCGATCGAGATGATCGCGCAGTTGTGGAAGCCGCCGGCCTCCGGCAGGTGGTAGTCGACGATGTCCGGGATGATGATCTTGAGCAGCGGGAGGAAGAACCGCTCGGTCGCGCGGCCCAGCGGGCCGTCCTCGGTGGGCGGCCGGCCGACCACGATCGACTGGAAGACCGGGTCGCGGCGCATCGTCACGCACTCGACGTCGAGCGCCGGGAACGGCTCCTGCGGCGTGTAGAAGCCGGTGTGGTCGCCGAAGGGGCCCTCCGGCAGCATCCGGCCCGGCTCCAGCCAGCCCTCCACGACCACCTCGGCGCGGGCCGGCACCTGGAGCGGCACGGTGACGCAGTCGGTCAGCTCGACCCGCCTGCCCTGGAGGTAGCCGGCGAACAGGTACTCGTCGATGTCGGCGGGCAGCGGCGCCGTGGAGGCGTAGGTGACGGCCGGCGGGCAGCCGAAGGCGATGGCGACGGGCAGCCGCTCGCCGCGCCGGGCGGCGACCTGGTAGTGGTTGCGGCTGTCCTTGTGGATCTGCCAGTGCATGCCGATGGTGCGCCGGTCGTGGCGCTGGAGCCGGTAGAGGCCCAGGTTCCGGATCCCGGTCTCGGGGTGCCTGGTGTGGGTGAGGCCCAGGTTGAAGAACGAGCCGCCGTCCCTAGGCCAGGTGAAGAGCGCCGGCAGCTGGCCGAGGTCGACGTCGTCGCCCCTGAGGACGACCTCCTGCACCGGCGCGCTCTTCACCTTCTTCGGCGGCACGTGCGCGACCGAGGCGAGCTTGCCGAACGCCTCGCGCACCCCGACGAAGCCGTGCGGCAGCTCCGGCTTGAGGAGGGCGCCGATCCGCTCGCCGATCTCCGCGTAGGAGTCGAGGCCGAGCGCCTTGAGCAGCCGCCGGTCGGTGCCGTACACGTTCATCGCGAGCGGGAGCTTCGAGCCCTTGACGTTCTCGAAGAGCAGGGCGGGGCCGCCGGCCTTGTTCACCCGGTCGGTGATCTCCCCCACTTCGAGGTGCGGGTCGACCTCGGCCTTGACCCGCTTGAGGTCCCCGTCCTTTTCGAGGGCCTTCAGCAGGCCGCGGAGGTCGTCGAATGCCATGCCGCTCAGTATTGCCGACGCATTACCCTGGCCTTAGTCAGGGGCCCGTGATCCGGGCCCGGCCCGTTCCGTCCAGGGGGACTACCATGCTGAGGGTGCTGCTGTTTCTGGTGCCGCTGGCGTTGACCATCTACGCCCTGGTGGACTGCATCAGCTCCAAGGACGAGGACGTCAGGCATCTGCCGAAGCTCGTCTGGATCCTGCTGATCGTGATCGCCTGGATCATCGGGCCGATCACGTGGATCCTGATCGGCCGCAAGCGCGGGGCGGCGGCCGGCGGCCGGCGTGGCGGCGGGACCCCCTGGGTCGCCCCCGACGACAACCCGGAGTTCCTGCGTTCGCTGGGTGACGAGCGGCGCCGCGAGGACAACGAGAAGGACCGCGAGCTCCTGGAGAGCTGGGAAGAGGACCTGCGCCGCCGCGAGCAGGAGCTGCGGCAGAAGGACGGCGACGACGACAACCCGCCGTCCGGCGGCCCCAAGGACCGCTGAGTCCACCCGACATGACGAACGGCCCCCGCCGCTGCCGGCGGGGGCCGTTTCCGTGTCCGAGGTGGACGGCTCAGACGCCGCCGTAGCCGTGCAGGCTGTCGAAGAAGATGTTGACGCCGTAGTAGTTGATCAGGAAGCAGACCAGGCCCGCGATGCACAGGTAGGCGGTCCTGCGGCCCTTCCAGCCGGCCGTGGAGCGGGCGTGCAGGTAGATGGCGTACACGAGCCAGGTGATGAACGCCCAGGTCTCCTTCGGGTCCCACCCCCAGTAGCGGCCCCACGCGTTCTCGGCCCAGATGGCGCCGGCCACGATGGTGAAGGTCCAGAACGGGAAGACCGCCGCGTTGATCCGGTAGGAGAAGCGGTCCAGCGTGGTGGAGGACGGCAGCCGCTCCAGCACCGAGGTGGCGAAGCGGCCCGGCTGCCCGCCGGCGAGGAGCTTGGCCTCGTAGCGGTCGCGGAACAGGAAGAGCACGGACGCCACCGCGCCGACGTACATCAGCGCGCCGCAGATGATCGCCAGCGGCACGTGGATCCACATCCAGATCGAGTCGAGCGCCGGCACCAGCTGCGTCGAGTCGTTGTAGAGCACGGTCACCGCGAGGCCGAGGTCGAGCAGCACGGTGGTGACCAGCGGCAGGCCGAGCCAGCGGATGTTCTTGCCGAAGACCAGGAAGCCGAGGTAGCTGGCGACCGCGACCATCGAGAAGGCGGTGGAGAACTCGTACATGTTGCCCCACGGCCCACGCCCGACGGCGATGGTGCGGGCCACGACGCCGCCGAGGTGCAGCAGGAACGCGAGCGTGGTGAGCGAGACCGCGATCCGCCCGAACGTGTCACCGCGCTCGTCGTCGCCGGCGGCGCCCGGGCCGTCCGGGACGGCGTCACGCTCGGGCGAGGACGAGCGGGTGACGACCGTGGGCCGCTCCAGGACGGAGGTGGTGCCGCCCTTGCGGACCGTGACGGCGGGCCGCTGGGCCGGCACCGGGGCCCGCTCGGCGGCCTCGTCGCCGGCGAGCGCGGCGGCCGTCCGGGCCACCCTGCTGCGGCTGCCGAAGATCCACTCGGCGGTGTAGGCGACGAACGTCAGCGCGTAGACGGCCATCGCCGTGTAGATCAGCAGGTTGCTGAAATCGGCCAGGCCCTCGTCTGCGGCGAGCGTCATGAGCGTGCTCCTTCGGCAGCGGACTCTTCAGCGGATGGGTCAGGGCTATCAGACCCGGGGCCCTCTTCGGGCTCGGCGGGCAGCATCGGCGCCGCCGGCTCCAGGGCCGCGGCGAGGGAGGCCAGCTCCTCGGGGATCCGGCCCGACTCGGTGCGGCCGAGGGAGGCCATCTCGACGACGGTGTGACCGCCCTCGTGACGGTAGGCGCGCACCCAGACCCGGCGGCGCTGGAGCATCAGCGAGGCGGCGAGCCCCGCGATGGCGGCGAGCGAGCCGCCGAGCGCCCAGCCGTTCCCGGCGCGGGTGGAGATCTGGAAGGTGGCCCACCGCTCGAAGCCCTGGAACTCCAGGGTGCCGCCGTCGTCGGGGAGTTCGACGGACTCGCCGGGCCGCAGGTCGAACCGGAAGACGTCGCCGGTCTCCGCGTCGACCATCTGCTCCATGTCGGTGGTGTCGAGCTGGTAGACGTTCTGCGGCAGCCCCGAGTCGATGCCCAGGTCGCCGCGGTAGCCGGTGAGGGTGAGCACCGGGTCGTCCGGGTCGGGGAAGGTCGAGTGCGGGCCGCGGACCTCGTCGATGTTGTACGTGGGGCTGAAGAAGCCCTGGAAGCCCAGCTGGGTCGGCTGGCCGTCAGGACCCACGTAGTCGGTGACCTTGATGACGCCGACCGAGGTGAGCGCCTGGTCCTGCGGGATGAACGGCACCGGGCCGCTGAACGCCGTGTTGCCCTCGCCGTCGGTGATCCGCACGACCGGCGCGAAGCCGTGGCCGAGCAGCCGCACCCGCTCGTCGCCGATGCCGAGCGGCTCGTTGACCTGGATCGTGGTGGAGCGCTCGGTGCCGTCCTCGGTGCGGTAGGTGACGTCGGCGTCGAAGCGGGACGGGGTGCCGAGGTCGGGTCCCGAACGGGTGAACTCGGCGTGGAACTCGTCCAGCGTGAAGCTGAAGTTCCCCAGGTTGTCGGTGTCGTAGAACGGTCCTGAGGAGAAGTCGTCGTACTGGGTGAGGTTGTTGGTGAAGTCGTAGCCCTCGACGACCAGCTTGCCGCCCTCGGCGTAGTAGAGGCGGCCGGCGGCGAAGGCGATCAGCAGTACGACGAGCGAGAGGTGGAAGACCAGGTTGCCGACCTCCCGCAGATAGCCCTTCTCGGCCGCCACGTGGGCCCGGCCAGGCTGGACGTCCTCGCGCCGGTCGACGCGGAAGCGGCGGCGCCGCAGCTGCCGGTGCGCCGCGTCCAGCACCTCGGCCGGCTCGGTCTCGGTGCGCCAGGTGGTGTACGCCGGCATCCGGTCGAGCCGGCGCGGGGCGCGCGGCGGGCGGCCGCGCAGCTGGCCGACGAACTGCCAGGAGCGCGGGATGATGCAGCCGACCAGCGAGACGAACAGCAGCAGGTAGATCGCCGAGAACCAGACCGAGGAGTAGACGTCGAAGAGCTGGAGCCGGTCGTAGAACGACGAGAGCCCCGGGTTGCGCTCCTGGAAGTCCTGCACGGTCGTCGGGCTGGCGTTGTTCTGCGGGATCATCGAGCCGGGGATCGCGGCGAGCGCCAGCAGGAACAGCAGGATGAGCGCGACCCGCATGGACGTCAGCTGGCGCCAGAACCACCGCGCCCAGCCGAGCAGTTCCCGCCCGAGCCAGGCGAGGTGGCCGCGCGCGCCCGGCTCGCGGACGCCGCCGAACGAGCCGGTGACGGCGGTGGCCTCCCGTTCCTCGACGGGCGCGGTGGAGAGCCCGCCGGTGGCGGCGGCCTCGTCGGCCGTCTCGTCGGCCGCCTCGTTGGCTGTCTCTTTGGCCATGGGGTGTCAGATCCAAACCTCGAAGTCGGCGGACCAGACCTGCATCTCGTAGATCATGCGGTCCCAGACGCCGGTGAACAGCAGCACGCCGGTGACGATGAGCATGGCCCCGCCGAGCCGCATCACCCAGGCGTAGTGGCGCTTGACCCAGCCGAAGGCGCCGAGCGCCCGCCGGAAGGCGAGCGCCGCGACGATGAACGGCAGGCCGAGGCCGAGACAGTAGGCGAAGGTCAGCAGCGCGCCACGGGCCGCGGTGGCCTGGCCCATCGCGAGGGTCTGCACGGCGGCCAGCGTGGGGCCGAGGCAGGGCGTCCAGCCGATACCGAAGACCACGCCGAGCAGCGGCGCGCCGGCGAGGCCGACGCCCGGCCTGGTGTGCAGCCGGAACTCCCGCTGGGTGAGCCTGGGCATGAAGCCGAGGAAGACGAGGCCGAACAGCACGATCAGCGCCCCGAAGACCTTGTTCAGGACCTCGCGGTGGGTGATCAGGTTGGCCCCGACGCTGCCGAAGAGCGCGCCGCCGGAGACGAAGACGGCGGCGAAACCGAGGACGAAGAACAGCGCGCCGAGGAACATCCGGCCGCGCCGGGCGTCCTTGAGGTCGGCGCCGCCGACCCCGGTGACGTAGGAGAGGTAGCCGGGCACCAGGGGCAGCACGCAGGGCGAGAAGAACGACACAAGACCGCCGAACACCGCCACCGGCAGGGCCAGCAGCAGCGCGCCGTTCAGTACCGTCTCGTTTGCGTTCATGTGCTGATCACTCGGCTCACTCTTCGGCGATCACGGGTTCGAGCGCCGCGAGCAGCTGGTCCTTGCTGAGGGCGGTGAGCGCCCGGGCGGCGATCCGGCCCTCCCGGTCGATGATCAACGTGCTCGGGATGAACTGCGGGTTCAGCGTGCCGTTGGGGAACTCGCCGATCAGCCGGCCGTTGGGGTCGTAGAAGCTGGGGTAGTCGACCTCGTACCTGCGCTCGAAGGCCAGCGCGTTGTCCGTGGTCAGGTCCCGGGTGTTGAGGCCGAGGAACGCCACCCCCTGGTCGGCGGTCTCCTCGGCGGCGGCGACCAGGTGCGGGGCCTCGGCCCGGCACGGCGCGCACCAGGAGCCCCACACGTTGAGCACCACGACCTGGCCGCGGTAGTCGGCCAGGCGCAGCTCCTCGCCCTCCAGGTTCTCGCCGACCAGGTCGGGCGCCTGGTCCCGCTCCGCGACCGCGACCTGGGTGATCTCCCCGGTGCCCTCGACGTAGTTGGTACCGTCCCCAGAGGTGGAGCCGCCGTTCTCCTCGCCGCCGCAGGCGCCGAGGAACAGCACCCCGGCGAGCGCGGCCGCGGCCCCTCTGGCGACCCTGCCGAAAGCCCGGTTCTGGATCATGTGAAAAGTTTCCCATGCGCCTTTTGAGGATCTTCGGCGCCCCCCAGCTGCGGCGAAACGCCAGTTCAGGCGCGCGCCGCCGGCTCTCGGCCCAGGAGCGACTACGCGCCGAATCCGGGGGACTTGCCCTTGACCGGCCTGGCTCCGGCACGGAGATGCTCGGGGAGCAGGTCGCGGGCCGGCTCGGTGTAGGTGACGGCGACGATCTCGTCACCCCGGTAGGTGAAGCTGGTCAACGAGGCCAGCGTGCACTGCCGGCTGCGCGGGTCGTGCCACAGCCTGCGGCGCTCGACGTAGCTGCGCAGGATCCAGATCGGCAGCTGGTGGCTGACGACGACCGCCTCGTGGCCGCGGGCCGCGTCGCGCGCCGCGTCGATCGCGCCCTTCATCCGCACGACCTGGTCCACGTACGGCTCGCCCCAGGAGGGCCGGAAGGGGTTGCGCAGGTGCCGCCAGTTGCCCGGCCGGCGCAGCGCGCCGTCGCCGACGCCGAAGGCGCGGCCCTGGAAGACGTTGGCCGCCTCGATCAGCCGGCCGTCGGTGGCCACGTCGAGTCCGTGCGCCTTGGCGATGGGGGCGGCGGTCTCCTGGGCGCGCTCCAGCGGCGAGGCGACGACGTGGACGACGTCGTTGCCGCCGAGGTGCGCGGCGACCCGCTCGGCCATCTCACGGCCGAGCGGCGAGAGATGGAAGTCCGGCAGCCGCCCGTAGAGCACGCCGGTGGGGTTGTCCACCTCGCCGTGCCGCATCACGTGGACGACGGTCCGCTCGCTGCTGTCACTCATCGCTCTCTCTTCGCTTCTGGCCTACTCGGTGGTCTTGTCGGGGTCCGCGCCCGGTGCCGCCGGCGGGCCGCTAGGCCGTCGTCGCCTCCGCCGCCGCGGCGGCGCGGGCCGCCTCCGGCAGCGCGGCGGCGATCCGCTCCAGGGCGCGCTCGTCGTGCGCGGTGGACACGAACCACGCCTCGAACGCGGAGGGCGGCAGGTAGACGCCGCGCTCCAGCATGGCGTGGAAGAAGGCGGTGTAGCGGAAGGTGTCCTGCCGCTTGGCGCCGGCGAAGTCGGTGACCTCGTCGGCCGTGAAGAAGATCGAGAACATGTTGCCGGCGGCCGAGACGGTGTGTGCCACGCCCTCCTTGGCCAGCGCCTCGCTGGCCAGGCCGCGCAGCTCGGCCGAGGTGGCGTCGAGCCTGGCGTAGGCGGCGGCGTCGAGCAGCCGCAGCTGGGCGAGGCCGGCGGCGGTGGCCACCGGGTTGCCCGAGAGCGTGCCGGCCTGGTAGACGGGCCCGGCGGGGGCGAGCCGGTCCATCACGTCGGCCCGGCCGCCGAAGGCCGCGGCCGGGAAGCCGCCGCCCATCACCTTGCCGAAGGTGATCAGGTCGGGCACCACGCCCTCGACGCCGAACCAGCCGGCGCCGCTGATCCGGAACCCGGTCATGACCTCGTCGGAGATCAGCAGCGCCCCGTGCTCGGCGCACAGGTCCTTCAGGCCCTGGTTGAAGCCGGGGCGGGGCGGCACGACGCCCATGTTGCCGGGCACGGCCTCGGTGATGACGCAGGCGATCTCGCCGGGGTTCGCCTCGAACGCGGCGCGCACGGCGGCCAGGTCGTTGTAGGGCAGGACCACGGTCTCGCCGGCCTGGGCGCCGGTGACGCCCGGGGTGTCGGGCAGCCCGAAGGTGGCGACGCCGGAGCCGGCCGCGGCCAACAGGGCGTCCACGTGCCCGTGGTAGCAGCCGGCGAACTTGATCACCTTGGCGCGCCCGGTGAAGCCGCGGGCCAGCCGGATCGCGGACATCGTCGCCTCGGTGCCGGAGGAGACGAGACGCACCCGCTCCACGGGCGCCACCCGGGAGACGATCTCCTCGGCCAGCTCGACCTCGCCCGGCGTGGGCGTGCCGAAGGAGGTGCCACGCTCGACGGCGGCCCGCACGGCCTCGAGCACCCCCGGGTGGGAGTGGCCGAGGATCACCGGGCCCCAGGAGCAGACGAGGTCCACGTACTCCCGGCCGTCGGCGTCGGTGAGGTACGGACCGGCGCCCGACACCATGAAGCGGGGGGTGCCGCCGACCGCGCCGAAGGCGCGCACGGGCGAGTTCACGCCGCCTGGGGTCACCGCGGCGGCACGAGTGAACAGCGTCTGGGAGACTGGCGCCACCGATTGCGCGGATTCCGCTGAATAGGATGAGGTCACGCGATCCATGGTGTACATGGTGACAGAGCCCTTTCAGCTCGGTGTCGGGGCGTTTCGCCGACGCCTGACGGGGGAGGTCTCTGAAACGATGATCGGGTTGCGCGGCGGGGGTCGCGATAAGTGCAGGTGGTGACATGCAGCGCGGTGGCGGAGTGGGCGAGGGAACCGGGGATCTGGGGCCGGAGGCCGCGGGTCCGCGTGCCCGCGCCCGGCGCGGGCGTCACCGCCGCGATCTGGAGGGCGGGGCCGGCGCCGACTTCGAGCTCGGCGACCGGGGCAACCGGATGGCCGTAACCTACAAGTACTTCGGCGCCCCCGACGGCGCCACGGCGGCCCGGGTGCCGCTGTCGATGCGGCCCGAGGAACTCGGCGGGGACGAGCTCGGCCAGGGCATGTTCACCAGGATCAAGCCGGAGACGATGGCCGCCATGGTCCTCACCGGCATCGAGGGCATACCCCTGCACCGGGTGCCGCCGCTCGAACTGGTGGTCCTCCACCCCGACTACGCGGTGGTCAAGCTGCCCACGACCGTGGTCGACCCGCTGCGCGGCGTCGGCGACGAGACGGTGGGCGCCGCCGCGTTCATCTGGTCCACCGTGCCCGACCGCAGCGGCCCGAGCGACGCCTTCGGCGTCTACCGGCTGCTCAGCGAGTGGCAGGACTTCTCCCGCCGGCTCCACGAGGCGGGCCACCAGCCGTACTGCCTGGTCTGGCCGTAGGCCGGGCCCGGACCCGGCCCCTCAGCGGAGGGTGCGGGCGAACAGGTCGAGCAGCGCCGCCCAGTGGCGCTCGGCCGCTGCCGCGTCGTACGCGGCGGTGTCGGCCTGGGTGAATCCGTGGTGCGCGCCGGCGTAGACCTCGGCGCGGTGGCGCACGCCGGCGGCGGTGAGCGCCTGGTCGAGGCGGTCGATCATCTCCGGGGGGTTGGTCGCGTCCTGGTCGGCGTGGCCGAAGTAGAGCTCGGCGGTGATCCGGCCCGCCAGCAGGTGAGGGCTGTCGGGGGCCTCGGTCGCCAGATGCGCGCCGTGGAAGCCGGCCGCGGCGGCGACCCGCTCGGGGTGACTGCCCGCGGTGCGCAGGGCGAGCCCCGCGCCCATGCAGTAGCCGACAACACCCGCGGGCCCGCCGGTGGTCAGCGGTGAGCCGGCCAGCCAGTCCAGGTAGGCGCCGGCGTCCCGCACGGCCGCCTCGGGGGTCAGGGTCCGCGCGGCCGGCCCGATGGCCTCCAGGATCCCGGGACGGGCGGCCGGGTCGATGAACTCGGGCAGGTCGACGACCGGTGCCCGCCCGGCGCGGTGGAAGACGTTGGGCACCAGCACGGTGTGCCCGGCGGCGGCGAGCCGGTCGGCCATCGCCCGCAGGTGCGGGCGCAGCCCGAAGGCGTCCATGTAGAGAAGCACCGCGGGGTGCGGGGCGTCGTCGTCGGGGTGGGCGAGATAGGCGTCGGCGGCACCGTCGGGGGTGGGCACGTCGACGGACGTGCCGCGCACGGTGGTGGTCATGGGCTCTGGCCTCCTGGGCGTCGTGTGACGGGACTCACAGCTGACCACCCCACCAGAGGAACTTGCCTGAGTCAAACAACAGGATTATGGTTGCGTAAGTTAAGTAACCCTGCGGTGATCCTGTGGGTAGTCCCACCCCTCGCCCCCGACGGAGGCCCCCTCCCATGTCCCACTCCCCCGCCCCGGCCACCGGAGCAGGAGCCTCCGCACGGCCGAGGTCCTCGAACGCCGTCGTGGCGGTCCTGGCCCTCGCCGGGATCGTGGTGTCCACGATGCAGACCCTGGTCATCCCGATCGTCCCCGAGCTCCCCCGGCTCCTCGACGCCTCGGCCTCCGACGCCGCCTGGGCGGTCACCGCCACCCTCCTCGCCGCCGCCGTCGCCACCCCGGTGGTCGGCCGGCTCGGCGACATGTACGGCAAGCGCAGGATGCTGCTGACCAGCCTCGTCCTGCTGGTGGCCGGCTCGGTCGTCTGCGCCCTCAGCGACTCCCTGGTGCCGATGATCGCCGGCCGCGTCCTCCAGGGCCTCGCGGCCGCCGTCGTCCCGCTCGGCATCAGCGTCATGCGGGACGAGCTCCCCGGCGACCGGCTCGCCGGCGCCACCGCGCTGATGAGCGCCTCGCTCGGCGTCGGCGGCGCCCTCGGCCTGCCCGCCGCCGCCTTCATCGCCGACAACTTCGACTGGCACGTCCTCTTCTGGACCTCCGCCGCGCTCGGCGCCGTCGCCCTCGTGCTCGTCCCGCTGATCGTGCCCGCCTCACCGGCCCGCACCGGCGGCCGGTTCGACCTGGTCGGCTCCCTGGGCCTGTCGGCCGCGCTCGTCTCGCTGCTGCTGGCCGTCTCCAAGGGCGCCGACTGGGGCTGGACCAGCGCCACCACCCTCGGCCTCGGCGCCGCGGCCGTCGTCTTCGTGCTGGCCTGGGGCTGGTGGGAGCTGCGGACCGAGCAGCCGCTGGTCGACCTGCGCGCCACCGCGCGCCGCCAGGTGCTGTTCACCAACCTCGCCTCGGTCGCCTTCGGCTTCTCGATGTTCGCCATGTCCCTGGTGCTGCCCCGGCTCATCCAGCTGCCCGAGGAGACCGGCTACGGCCTCGGCCGCTCGATGCTGACCGTCGGCCTGGTCATGGCCCCGCAGGGCCTGGTGATGATGGCCATGGCGCCGCTGTCCGCCGCCATCTCCAAGGCCAGGGGGCCGAAGGTGACCCTGATGGTCGGCGCGGTGATCGTCGCCGCCGGCTACGGCCTGAACATCCTGCTGATGTCCGAGATCTGGCACCTCGTCCTGGCCTCCTGCGTCATCGGCGCCGGCGTCGGCTTCGCCTACGGCGCGATGCCCGCGCTGATCATGGGCGCCGTGCCGGCCTCCGAGACGGCCGCCGCCAACAGCCTCAACACGCTGATGCGGTCCATCGGCACCTCGGTCGCCAGCGCGGTCGCCGGCGTCGTCCTGGCTCAGCTGACCACCAGCTTCGGCGGCTTCCCGCTGCCGTCCGAGAACGGCTTCCGGGTCGTCATGGGCATCGGCGCGGGCGCGGCCCTGCTGGCCTTCGTCCTCGCCGGCTTCCTTCCCCGCCGTAGCGCTGGCGCTTCGGCCGCCGCCGCCACGCGGGCACCCGAGCCGTCGCCCGAGCTCACCACCGGGTGAGCCGGGGCCCGGCGGCGGAACCGCGCCGGACGGCCGTGCCTCATCCACGTCCGTGGGTGCGGCACGGCCGGCCGGCGTCCCGCCACGGCGGCCACCGGGCTCACCGCTCACCCAGGGCGGCGGGTGTGCCACCTTCCGGCGTGCGGCCGTCCGGAACCCTGGCGCCCCCGCGCGCGTCAGGTAGACGAGACCGTTCGGAAGGCGGCGGCCCCGCGGCCAGCGACTGGCTCACCTGGCCTTTCACGCCACCCATGGGGTAGACATGTTCCCCCCGCCGGTCCACATGAGGTTGACCGGCCGGATGGTGGCCGGTTCGACAGAGGGAGGGCGACCCGGTGCAGCGCGCCGCGACAATCCGCACCGCGAAGATCAGGCGAGCCGTCGCCGCCACGCTGGCGGCCGTGGCCGTCCTCGGCATCGCCGGCGCGTGCGAGGCCGGCCTCGGCACGGACGACGCCTCGGGCCCCGGCGACACCGCCGGCACCGTCGGCGCGCGGCAGCCGCAGCCCGGCCGGTTCTCCGTGCTGCCCGAGCCCTGCGGCTCGGTGCCCGTCGAGACCCTGCGCGAGCTGCTGCCCGAGGCCGACGACGAGGTCTACGCCGGCCAGCCCCAGCCCACCTTCGACACCGGGCGCCGGGTCGGCTGCGTCTGGCACCACGCGACCGCGAACGATTCGCAACGACTCGACATCGACTTCCGGCGCATCGTCTCCTACACCCCGGACATCAGCGACGACGACCAGGCCGAGATCGACTTCGAGGCCCACGCTGCCGACGCCGGCGTCTCCGTGACCAGCCCACAGTCCCCCGCCGACCCCCTCGCGGCCCGGCTGCTCGATGGCATTGGTCACGTCGCGTTCATCGATTCCACGCTGACCAGCGACAACGCGGAGAACCGTCGGGATGTGGAGGTGGCGTTTCGGACCGCGAACGTTATCGTCACCGTGAACTACACCGTGTCGACCACCGGCGCGGGCGGCGCGCCGGACAACGCGCTGCTCCAGCAGCAGGCGCAGGGCGTGGCCCAGCGGCTCGCGGGTGGTTTCGACGGCTGAGCGCGTTTCGGGCGCGCCGCGGACGCCTCGGCGTACCGTGTGCTCGCAACGGCTCGGCCGAGACAACTGGAGCGAAGTAACCATGGACCGTACCGCCTCGCGACGACCCGCCTCGCGACTCGCCGTTCGCGCGCTGGCGCTGGCCGCACTGCCCGTGCTGCTGGTCACCGGTTGTTCCTCGTCGTCCGACTCCTCCGACGACGCCACGCAGGACAACGAGCCGCAGAGCGTCGCCCCCACCCCCGAGCCGGTCCGCTTCGAGGGCCTGCCCGAGCCGTGCGAGACGATCAGCCAGGACACCGTCGGCGAGGTGGTCCCGCAGGCCGACCCCGAGACCGGCGAGACCCTCAGCTCCTCCGACACCTCCACCTCGGCCGCCTGCCTGTGGAGCGGCCTCGACGACTTCCAGTTCCGCTCCCTGACGGTCGCGCTGCGCCGCTTCGACTCCGACCTCTCCCTCGGCAGCGGCGACGAGCGCGCCACCGAGTACCTCCAGCAGATGGTCGACGAGATCACCGGCGACGACGCCAACCGCGACGTCGAGTCCGCCGAACTGGCCGAGACGGGCGACGCCGCCACCTCCGTCGCCTACTCCGTCACCAAGACCGGCGACGGCGAGGACGACGAGCAGGACTACCGCCAGCAGCGGGTCGTCTCCCGCGTCGGCAACGTGGTCCTCACCCTCGACTACTCGGGCGCCGGCTTCGAGGGCGACGACATGCCGTCCGCCGACTCGGTCCGGGAGGCCGCCGAGACCGCGGCCCGCGAGGCCGCGGCCGCCGTCGACGCCTCGGCGGAGGCCGCCGGCGGCGAGGCCGAGGAGGACGCGCCGGCCGAGGACGCCCCGGCCGACGAGTGACGTTCGGACGCCAACCCCTGATCGAACACGTGACTTGACGCGTGTGCGAGTCTGTCCCCTGACCTTGTCATGACCGGGGGAGGGTTCTCGCGTGGCCGCGATCAAGCTGACACGCCCGCACCGCATACTGGTCGGCATCATCCTGACCGGGGCCGTGCTCATCGCGGCCATCGGCTTCGTCGGCTCGTACACGGCGGTGAAGGAGCTGGCCGAGGAGAAGGGCTTCGGCGCCTTCTCCCCCTTCTTCCCGATCGGCGTGGACGCCGGCATCGTGGTGCTGCTCGCCCTCGACCTGCTGCTGACCTGGCTGCGCATCCCCTTCCCGCTGCTGCGGCAGACCGCCTGGCTGCTGACGGCCGCCACGATCGCCTTCAACGCCGCCTCGGCCTGGGGTGACCCGCTCGCGGTCGGCATGCACGGCATCATCCCGGTGCTGTTCATCATCACGATCGAGGCCGCGCGCCACGCGATCGGCCGGGTGGCCGACATCACCGCCGACAAGCACATGGAAGGGGTGCGGATGTGGCGGTGGGTGCTGTCCCCCATCCCCACCTTCCGGCTGTGGCGGCGGATGAAGCTGTGGGAGCTGCGGTCGTACGAGGAGGTCATCGCCATGGAGCGGGATCGCCTCGTCTACCAGACGCGACTGCGCGCCGACTACGGGCGCGCCTGGCGGCGCAGGGCGCCGGTCGAGGCGCTGATGCCGCTGAAGCTGGCGCGGTACGGGGTCCCTTTGCAGGGGGCCGAGCCGGCGACCGCCCTGCCGGTCGCCGGCGGCGGCGTGGCGGTGGTCAACGGTGGTTGGCCCGGCGGACCGGCGACCTCGGCCGGTGGGAACGCCGGCCCGGCCGGCAACGGACAACGGCCCGGTGTGAACGGCGCGAACGGCGCGAACGGCCCCTGGGCCGGACGGCCAGCCGAGGTCGGTGCGGCCGGGCCGGCGGTCGCGAACGCCGGCCCCACCGGCGACGGACGGCCCGAGGGCATGAACGGCGCGTGGGCCGGACAGCCACCCACCGGCACAGCCGGGCGGGCCACCGTGAACGCCGGCCCAGCCGGCAACGGCCAGCCGGACGCCGCCAACGGCCCGTGGGCCGGACAGCCGGCCAGTGCCGGTCCGGCCGGCAACGGACAACCCGAGGGTGCCAATGGCGCGTGGGGCGGGCAGCCGCCCAACGTCGGTGCCGACGCCGCCCCCCTCGGCGACGGACGACCCGCCAGCCCGAACGACGCACGGATCGGACAGCCAGCCGGCGCCCCGGCCACCCCCGCCGCCGCGGCGGCGAACGCCGGCCCGCGGGACCGGTTCGCGGAGGAGGAGGCCTGGTGGGTGGCCAACCAGCCGACCCCCGACGTCGAGCCCGAGGTTGAGATCGACATCGAGCCTTCGTCCGGGGTGTCGGTGCCGGTCGGGGCCGGCGACCGTCGCCGCCCGCTCGGCGGCTCGACGGTCCCCGAGGAGCCGGCCCCCTCGCCCGCCGACGATCCCGAGGGCGCGGCGCGCAGCGAGACCTTCTACGCCGCCTACCGCCTGTACGTCCAGGAGCAGGGCGTGTTCCCCAACGCCCGCCAGCTCTCCAGGTTCCTGCACGAGCGCCAGGGCATCACGGACGCGGACGGCGCGCTGCTCAGCGAGCCCTACCTCCGCGAGTTCACCCGCGGCTTCCGGGAGCGCTACGGCGCCGAGATGGGCACCGGGGTCTGAGCGTCAGGCGCCGTCGTCCGGCAGCCGGATCACCGCCGTGCCGCCGGTCAGGTCGACCCGGGAGCGGGGCGGCGCGGCGTCGCCCTCCTCGTCCCGCAGCAGGGTCATCACCTCGCGCTGCGCGAGCTCGTGCTCCTTGCCCGGCAGCAGGCTGGCGTGCAGCATCTCGAAGCCGGTCGCCGAGACGCGGCCGCGTGACCTGCCGAGCCTGACCATCACGAAGCGGTCGACGAAGGCCAGGGCGATCAGCCCGATCACCAGCCCGGGCAGCGTCATGAAGAGCACGAACTCCACTACGACTCCTTCTTCTTCGCCCCGCACCGCCCAGTATCCCGCATCTGGCAACCCCCCGTCCAGGTTCGCACTAGCGCAAAGAGGGGTTGCTTCTAGTGCAGTACCGGGTTAGCGTCACCGCCATGTCCGCCCTGATGCCGCGCCCCACCGTCCTCACCGGCAAGCACGTCCGCCTAGAGCCGCTTGCCCCCGACCACCTGGACGACCTCTTCGCGGCCGGCGGCTGCGCCGAGGAGGTCTGGCGCTGGGTGCCGAGGCCGGCCCCCCGCACCCGTGAGGAGCTCGGTCGGGCGCTCGCCGACCTGCTGGCGGAGGGCGAGCGCGGCCGGCGGGTGCCGTTCGCCGTCGTCCACAGGACCGACGGCCGGGCGGTCGGCTGGACCGCGTTCATGGACATCGACGCCGACAACGAGCGGCTGGAGATCGGCTACACCTGGTACGGCCCGGGCTACTGGCGCACCGCCGTCAACACCGAGACCAAGCTGCTGCTGCTCAGCCACGCCTTCGACGAACTCGGCATGGGCCGGGTGCAGTTGAAGACCGACCACCTCAACCACCGCTCGCAGGCGGCGATAGCGCGGCTCGGCGCGCGAAGGGAGGGCGTGCTGCGCCGGCACGTCCAGCGGCCGGACGGGAGTTGGCGGGACACCGTGTACTTCTCGATCGTCGCCGAGGAGTGGCCGGAGGCCCGGGCCCGCCTCACCACCCGGCTCGCCGCCGGGTAGTCACTCCGCGGGCGGTCGCGGCTCCACGGCCGCCTCCGGCCCCCGTCCCGACACCGCCGGCCCACCGCCCGCCGGCCGGGCACGTCGGGACGGCGTGCCCGGCCGGCGGCCGGCCGCCGTCAGCCGCCCAGCAGCGCCCGCACCCGGTCAGCGCCGACCGCGAGGAGCAGCGTGGGGAGCCGCGGCCCGGTGTCGCCGCTCACCAGCAGGCGGTAGACGAGGACGAAGAACTCCCGCTGGGCCAGCTTCAGTTCTGGCGTGGGCTTGGCGTCGGCCGGCAGCCCCGCCTGGAGCTTCGGGACGCCGTACACCAGCGTCGTCAGCCCTTCCAGCGACCAGTGGTCGGCCAGGCCGTCCCGCAGCAGGGCGAGCGACTCGCGCTGCCGCTCGTCGAGCGAGGCCAGCAGCTCGGCGTCCGGCTCGGTGCGGACCCGGGTGCGGCTCTCGGCCGGCATCTGGGTGGCCACCCAGCTGGCCGCCTTGTCGAGGCGGGGCCGGGTCTCGTCGAGCGAGCGGACCGGCTGCTCCGGGTCGAGGTCGGTCAGGATGCGGAGCGTCTGCTCCTCGTCCCCGGTGGTGATGTCGAGGACCGAGGTCAGCGTGCGGTACGGGAGCGGGCGCGGCGTGGCCGGCAGTTCACCGGTGGCGGTGGTGGTGGCGCGCAGGTAGGCCGCGGCGTCCGCCGGCTGGGCGGCGCCGGAGGCGACCTTGCGGGCCAACGCGTCCCACTCGTCGTAGGTGCGCAGGATCTCCGCGTCGAAGGCGATCTTGAACGACTGGTTGGGCTTGCGCCGCGCGTACAGCCAGCGCAGCAGCGGCGCCTCCATGATCTCCAGCGCGTCGGCCGCGATCGGCACGCCGCCGCGCGAGCTGGACATCTTCGACATGCCGGTGATGCCGACGAAGGCGTACATCGGGCCGATCGGCTGGACGCCGCCGAAGATCTCCTTCACCAGCTGCCCGCCGACCACCCACGAGGATCCCGGCGAGTGGTGGTCCACGCCGGACGGCTCGAAGATCACGCCCTCGTAGGCCCACCGCATCGGCCAGTCGACCTTCCACACCAGCTTGCCGCGCCGGTGCTCGGTCAGCTTCACGGTCTCGGCGTGGCCGCACGCGCAGGTGTAGGCGAGCTCGGTGGTCTCGTCGTCGTACGCCGTCACCGTGGTGGTGTCGCGCTCGCACACCACGCAGTACGGCTTGTACGGGTAGTAGTCGCCGCTGCCCTCGCTGCCGTCGTCCTCGGTGGCGGCGCCCGAGCTCTGCTCGACGCCCTCGTCGACGGCCCCATCCACGACCTCGGACTCGGCCTGCTTGGTGCGGTACCTGCCGAGGACGGCGTCGATCCGGCGGCGCTCCCGCATCGCGAAGAGGATCTGGTCGCGGTAGACGCCCGCCGTGTACTGCTCGGTCTGGGAGATGGCGCGCACCTCGACGCCGAGCTCGGCCATGGCGGCCAGCAGCGGCGCCTTGAAGTGCTCGGCCCAGCTGGCGTACGGGCTGCCGGGCGGCGGCGGCACGGAGGTCAGCGGCTTGCCGATGTGTTCGCTCCACGACTCGGGGACGCCGATGCCGCCCGGCACCCGGCGGAAGCGGTCGTAGTCGTCGAACGACAGCAGGTGGACGCATTCGACGCCGCGCCGCTTGATCTCGTCGGCGACCAGGTGCGGCACCATGATCTCGCGCAGGTTGCCCAGGTGGATGGGGCCCGAGGGGCTGATCCCGGAGGCGCAGACGACCGGTTTCCCCGGGGCACGGCGCTCCGCCTCGGCGATGACGTCGTCCGCGAGTCGGGAGACCCAGTCGGCGGTCTCCTGGGTGGTCTGGGCCACGGCTGCGCACTTCCTCTGATGTGGGGTGTGGATCGGTGTCTCGCCCCATTGTTCCACCCGGAAAACGGGTGGCGCCCCCGTGAAATACTGGCCAGCATGAGCCCGGTTCCCTCCATCACCGAAGCCGTCAGGCAGCGCATCTCCGACGCCCTCGCCGCCGCCCTCCCCGAGGCCGCCGGCGCGGACCCGCTGCTGCGACGCAGTGATCGGGCCGACCTCCAGGCCAACGGGATGCTGGCGCTGGCGAAGCGGCTCAAGGGCAACCCGCGGGAGCTCGCCGGCCGGGTGGTGGGCGAGGTCGCGACGGAGGGGCTGATCGCCGACGTCGAGGTGTCGGGTCCCGGCTTCCTCAACATCACGGTCTCCGACGAGGCCATCGTGCGGACGCTGGCGGCGCGCGCCGCCGACGAGCGGCTCGGGGTGCCGGTCGCCGAGCGGCCGGGCACCGTCGTCATCGACTACTCGCAGCCGAACGTGGCCAAGGAGATGCACGTCGGCCACCTGCGGTCCACGGTGATCGGGGACGCGCTGACGCGGATCCTGGAGTTCCGCGGCGAGAAGGTGATCCGGCGCAACCACGTGGGCGACTGGGGCACCCAGTTCGGGATGCTGACCCAGTACCTGATCGAGCACCCGCACGAGTTGGACCACCAGGACGGCGAGGAGAGCGGCGGCGCCGCCATGTCGCGGCTCAACCGGCTCTACCGGGACTCGCGGGCGGTCTTCGACTCCGACCCGGAGTTCAAGGAGCGGGCGCGGCGCCGGGTGGTCGAGCTGCAGGCCGGCGGCCCCGAGACGCTGGCGCTGTGGCAGCGGATCGTGGACGAGTCCAAGATCTACTTCAACGCGATCTACGCGCGGCTCGACGTGCTGCTGACCGATGACGACCTGGTGGGCGAGTCCGCCTACAACGACGACCTCGAGGCGCTGTCGCGGGAGTTGGAGGAGTCCGGGGTCGCGGTCAGGTCGGACGGCGCGCTGTGCGTGTTCTTCGACGACATCAAGGGCCCGGACGACCGGCCGGTGCCGCTGATCGTGCGCAAGGCGGACGGCGGCTTCGGCTACGCGGCCACCGACCTGGCGGCGATCCGGAACCGGGTGGGCTCGCTGCACGCGGACACCCTGCTCTACGTGGTGGACGCGCGGCAGGCGCTGCACTTCAGGATGGTCTTCGAGACGGCGCGGCGGGCGGGCTGGCTGCCGGACGGGGTGGCGCACCACCTGCCGTTCGGCACGGTGCTCGGCAAGGACGGCAAGCCGTTCAAGACCCGGTCCGGCGAGACGGTGCGGCTGATGGACCTGCTGGACGAGGCGGTCGAGCGGGCGGCCGAGGTGGTGGCGTCCAAGGCGCCCGACCTGTCGCCGGCCGAGGTCGCCGAGCGGGCCACGGAGGTGGGCATCGGGGCCGTCAAGTACGCGGACCTGTCGACCTCCAGGAGCCGGGACTACGTCTTCGACCTGGACCGGATGGTCTCGCTCAACGGCGACACCAGCGTCTACCTGCAGTACGCCTTCGCCCGTATCCAGTCCATCCTGCGCCGGGGGGCCGAGCGCGGCGCCCCGGCGGCGGCGGCCCACCCGGAGCTGTCGCTGGCGCCGGCCGAGCGGGCGCTCGGGCTCCAGCTGGACGCGTTCGGGGAGACGGTGGACGCGGCGGCCGAGAGCTATGAGCCGCACAAGCTGGCGGCCTATCTCTACGGTCTGGCCTCGCAGTTCACCACCTTCTACGACCAGTGTCCGGTGCTCGCCGCGCCCGAGCAGGCGATCGTGGCCAACCGGCTCTTCCTGTGCGAGCTGACGGCGCGCACGCTGCGGGAGGGCATGGGGCTGCTGGGCATCCACACGCCCGAGCGCCTGTAACTGGCAACTTGTCGCCGCGTGTCCTGATGTCACGCCGCCCCCGGGCGGCGTGACATTCTCATGACAAACAGGTGTCCGGCGGGGACGCGCCCTTGCCGGATTCCTCTGCATCGGTGAATCTTTCGGACTGACGGGTGTGACGCGGCGTGCGAGATGTCATGGGCACGCCACGTGACGTCCTTCGCACCCCACACCGGCGCACCACCAATGAGGAGGAGACCCCTCGATGGCGCGTAAGACCCCCACCACCCGCTCCCGGCGCACCGTCGTCCTGGCCGCCACCGCGGGCCTGGCGCTCGGCCTCGGCACGCTGCTGCCCACCGCCGCCCAGGCGGCGCCCAGCGCACCCAGCCTGGCCGAGATCCGTGAGCTGATACCCAACGCGGAGGCCGCGAACACGGTCGCCGACAGCTACATCGTCCAGCTCCGGGACAACGTCGTGCAGGCGGAGTCGGCCGGCGGCGAGCGCCTCGTCGACACGTACGGCGCCGAGATCGTCGACGAGTTCCCCGAGACGCTCAACGGCTACGCCATCGAGGCCACCCTGGAGGAGGCCCTCGAACTCGCCGCCGACCCGGCGGTGGCGGCCATCACGCAGAACCAGAAGTTCAGCATCAACGCCACCCAGCCGAACCCGCCGTCCTGGGGTATCGACCGGATCGACCAGCCCGACCTGCCGCTCAACAACTCGTACACCTACCCCGACCACGGCGGGCAGGGCGTCACCGCGTACATCCTCGACACCGGCGTGCGCACCACGCACACCGCCTTCGGCGGCCGCGCCTCCTTCGGCTACGACTACTTCAACCAGGGTGGCGCGGACGGCCACGGCCACGGCACCCACGTGGCCGGCACGGTGGCCGGCGCGCTCCACGGCGTCGCCAAGAACGCGCGCATCGTCAACGTCCGCGTCCTGAACAACTCCGGCGGCGGCACCACCGCCTCGGTCGTCGGCGGCATCGAGTGGGTCACCGCCAACCACAGCGGCCCGTCCGTCGCCAACATGAGCCTCGGCGGCGGCGTCGACACCACCCTGGACGCGGCGGTCCGCGCCTCCATCGCCTCCGGCGTCACGTACGCCATCGCGGCCGGCAACAACTCCGGCGCCAACGCCAGCAACTACTCGCCGGCGCGGGTGAGCGAGGCCATCACCGTGGCGTCCAGCGCCAGCAACGACGCCCGGTCCAGCTTCAGCAACATCGGCGCGGTCGTGGACATCTACGCCCCGGGCACCAGCATCACCTCGGCGTGGCGCACCAGCGACACCGCCACCAACACCATCTCCGGCACCTCGATGGCCACGCCGCACGTCGCGGGCGCGGCGGCGCTCTACCTGGCCGAGAACCCGTCGGCCACGCCGGCGCAGGTGCGGAACGCGCTGGTGGCGGCCGGTGAGCCGAACACCGTGACCAACGCGGGCACGAGCACGACGACGACCCTCCTCCAGGTCGGCTGACGGCTCCCCCACCCAATCGCCCTCCCCGCCCCTCGGGCGGGGAGGGCGCTCGCGCTCCCGCCAGTGCTCGGGCAGCAGCCCACGCGCCGGAAACACGGGCCGCCGCGCGGCTACAGGCCGGCCGCCGCGGCCAACGCGGCGGCCGGCGCCAGCCGGTACGCCCCGTCCCGCCCCCGGTCACGCGCGGGGTGCACCCGGTTGGTGAGCAGCACGAGCAGCACCCCCGTCGCCGCGTCGGCGACCACGCTGGTGCCCGTGAAGCCCGTGTGGCCGAACGCCGTCGGCGACGCCAACCGCCCCATGTAGCCCGGCTGGTTCAGCTGCCACCCGAGCCCCCGCGCGGCGCCGTCGCCCAACCCCCGGTTGTGGTCGGTCAGCATCTCCCGCACCCACCGCTCGCCCAGCAGCCGCGCCCCGCCGTACCCGCCGCCGTCCAGCACCGCCTGGGCCAGTACGGCCACGTCCCACGCCGTCGCGAAGACGCCCGCGTGCCCGGCCACCCCGCCCATCCGGTAGGCGTTCTCGTCGTGCACCGAGCCCCGCACCATGCCCCGCCCGGTCCACGGCTGGTACTCGGTGGCCGCGATCCGGTCCCGCCACGCCGCCGGCGGGTTGTAGCGGGTGTCGGCGAGCCCCAGCGGGTCCGTCACCAACTCCGCGACCAGCGCGTCGAGTCCACGCCCGGCCACCCGCTCCGCGAGCGCGCCGAGCACGATGAGGCCGAGGTCCGAGTACCGGTACCCGCCCCGGCCCACCGGATCGAGCGCCGCGATCACCGCGAGCCGCGCCGCGTCGTCCTGGTACGGCTCCAGGTCGAGCCACGCCGGCAGCCCGCTCGTGTGGGTGAGCAACCGCCGCACCGTCGGCTCGGCGCCCCGGAACACCGGCAGCCAGCGCCCCACCGGATCGTCGAGGTCGAGCAGCCCACGCTCGGCGAGCCGCACCACCACCACGGCCGTGTACAGCTTGGACAGCGACGCCAGGTCGAACACCGTGTCCCGCCGCATCGGCACCGACTCCCCGCCGTGCCGCACCGCGAAGCCGCGCGCCTCGTGCGCCACGACCACCCCGTGCCGGGCCGCGAGCAGCACGAAGCCGGGGTAGGCCGTGTCGGGGCCGTCGAGGAACGCCTCGGCCGCCGGCACGATCCGCGCCGCGAGCGCCGCGTCGAGGTCGGCCTCCGCCGGGCTCCCGAACCGCAGCCGACCCACCCCTACAGCTCCCGGTGGACCTTGGTGTTGGACGCCTGAGCGCGCGGCCGCACCACCAGCAGGTCGATGTTCACGTGCTGCGGCCTGGTCACCGCCCAGGTGATGGTGTCGGCCACGTCCTCGGCGGTCAGCGGCTCGGCGACGCCCGCGTACACCTTGTCGGCGGCGGCCGCGTCGCCCCGGAAGCGGGTCAGCGAGAACTCGTCGGTCCGCACCATGCCGGGGGCGATCTCGATCACCCGCACCGGCGTGCCGACGATCTCCAGGCGCAGCGTCTCGGCCAGCACGTGCGCGCCGTGCTTGGCAGCCACGTAGCCTGCGCCGCGCTCGTAGGTGCCGTGCCCGGCGGTCGAGGACACCACGAGCACCGTGCCGGCGCCGGAGGCGGTGAGCGCGGGCAGCAGCGCCTGGGTCATGTTGAGCACGCCCAGCACGTTGACCTCGTACATCGTCCGCCAGTCGGCCGGGTCGCCCTCCGCGACCGTGTCCATGCCCAGCGCGCCGCCCGCGTTGTTGATCAGCACGTCACACCGGTCGAGCAGGCCGGCGAAGGCATCGACGGCCTCCCGGTCCGTGACGTCGACCTGGTGCGCCTCGACGCCCTCGTGGCCGGCCTTGGAGAGCTCCTCGGCCAGCGCCGCTATCCGGTCGAGCCGGCGGGCCACCAGGATCACCCGGTAGCCGGCCTCGGCCAGCTGCCGGGCGGTGGCGGCCCCGATGCCGCTGCTCGCCCCGGTGACTACGGCGGTGGGCTTGGGGGTGGACACGTGCGTCGCCTCCTGCGTTTCGTGCACTCACGTTCTGGCCGCTACGCGGCACCTCCATGATGACCGGCGCCGTCTTCGACGCCGGAGTCAGGTGCCGGAGCGCAGCCGCTCCGCGAACTCCGTCGCCCAGTAGGTCAGGACCAGGTCGGCCCCGGCCCGCCTGAACGCGGTCAGCGTCTCCTCGATGGCCCGCTCCCGGTCGATCCAGCCGCGCTCGGCGGCCGCCTCGACCATCGCGTACTCGCCGGAGATCTGGTACGCCGCCACCGGCACCGGCGACGCGTCCGCGATCGCCCGCAGCACGTCCAGGTACGGCAGGCCCGGCTTCACCATCACGATGTCCGCGCCCTCGGCCAGGTCGAGCTCCAGCTCGCGCAGCGCCTCACGGGCGTTGGGCGCGTCCTGCTGGTAGGTCCTGCGGTCGCCGACGAGCGACGAGTTCACCGCCTCGCGGAACGGGCCGTAGAACGCCGACGCGTACTTCGCGGTGTACGCCATCAGACCCACGTCCTGGAACCCGGCGGCGTCGAGCGCCGCCCTGACGTGGCCCACCTGGCCGTCCATCATCCCGCTCGGCCCGAGCATGTGTGCGCCGGCGGACGCCTGGACGACGGCCATCTCCGCGTACCGCTCCAGGGTGGCGTCGTTGTCCACGTTGCCCGCGGCGTCCAGCACGCCGCAGTGGCCGTGGTCGGTGACCTCGTCCAGGCACAGGTCCGACATCACCACCAACGCGTCCCCGACCTCGGCCCGCACGTCGCGCAGCGCGACCTGCAGGATCCCGTCGGGGTCCGTCCCCGGCGTGCCGACCGCGTCCTTCTTGCCCTCCTCGGGCACCCCGAACAGCATGATCCCGCTCACCCCCGCCTCGGCCGCCGCCACGGCGGCCTTGCGGAGCGAGTCCCGGCTGTGCTGGACGACCCCCGGCATGGAACCGACGGGCACCGGCTCGGCGACGCCCTCCCTGACGAACGCCGGCAGGATCAGGTCCGCCGGATGCGGCCTGACCTCGGCCACCATCCGCCGCATCGCCGCCGTCCCACGCAACCGTCGCGCCCGCACCGTCGGAAATCCGCTCACGACACCCTCTCGCTCTCACACCCCCACGCCACGGTACGCCTCCGCGGCGCGGCGCTTACGCAGGGGGCCGCCAGCGCGCGCTCCGCGCGCGACAGGGCAAGCGGGGCCACCCGCGCGAAGCGCGAACAGGCCCCGCAGGGGCCCGCGCTCCGCGCGCGACAGGGCAAGCGGGGCCACCCGCGCGAAGCGCGAACAGGCCCCGCAGGGGCCCGCGCTCCGCGCGGATTGCCCCCACCCACCCGCCCTTCTCACGCGCTCC